>NZ_CAWUDM010000035.1:0-59016 GCF_963920855.1 Nostoc sp. CCY0012
CAGGCTCTATCCCTTATTAAACAAGCTGTTTAGCCTTCTTGTCACCCGTTAAGCATATCCACACAAACTCAAAATTACAGCCATCACCAGTGCGTACCACAAAGTCAAACGTAGCCGCGTCTGCTGAAACAACTTATTGTGATTCATAAAACTTTGCGTCTACTCTTCGAGATCACGAAGCGCGATTGCGCCTTAGCGTGAGACATAAATCAATTAACATTAAACCGATAGCCCAATCCATGTAAAGTTTCAATTACATTATCACATCCAACATGAGCCAACTTACGACGTAACAACCGAATTTGCGCCGCCACCACATTACTAACAGGTTCCGCATTCACTTCCCAAAGCTGATTGCGAATTTGTTCAGTCGTAATAATTTGATTTGGATGCTTCATAAAATATTCCAGTAACTGAAACTCCTTATTAGTCAGAATAACTTCTTGTAAATCTTGACTGAAAACTAAATTATTACCATAATCTAAAGTTAAATTACCCACAGTTAATTTTTGGGGCAAAAATTGAGGCGATCGCCTTTGCAAAGCGCGTAATCTTGCCAATAATTCTGCCATACCAAAAGGCTTAACTAAATAATCATCTGCACCTGCATCTAAGCCAGCAACTTTATCTTCCATACTATCTTTTGCTGTCAACATCAACACAGGTAAAGGATGATTACGGTTACGCAATCTTTTACATAATTCTAAACCAGAAATTTTAGGTAACATCCAATCAAAAATAGCTAATGTATATTCTGTCCAGCTATTTTCTAAATAAGCCCAAGCCTCATCTCCGTCCATTACCCAATCAACTAAATACTTATGTTGGGTAAGAGTTCGTTTAATCGCCGCCCCTAAATCTGGTTCATCTTCAACCAGTAAGACTCTCATTGTTTAACGGTAAGTTTGAATTTGAGCTATATAATTTAAGCACAGAAAAACTCTGCGTACCTCTGCGCTAACCTTCGCGTACCTCTGCGTTAAAAAAAACATAATCCTGTTATGCAAAAATAGCCTGTAAATTTAAAATAAAACCCGGAAGTACATCTTCACCAGACAAACTTGTCGGAGATTGCAAAACTTCCACTGGTTGACCAGGACGATAAATTTCTACTTGTTGTTCACGGGGATTAATTAACCAACCCAGTTGTAAGCCATTAGCTAAATATTCGCGCATCTTGGCTTGAGTATCCGCTAAATCATCAGTTTCAGAAACCAACTCCACCGCAAAATCAGGACACAAAGGCAAAAATTTCTTTCTTTGCTGTGGTGTGAGACTTTCCCATCTTTCTATTTTTATCCAAGAAGCATCAGGAGAGCGAGTTGCACCATTGGGAAGTTTAAAGCCAGTGGAAGAATCAAAAGCCTTACCCAATTTATATTGACCATTCCACAACCAGATTTGACCTAATAAATCAAAATTACGGTTTCCTGTTTCTCCCCCTGTGGGTGACATGATAACTAATTCTCCTTCAGCAGATAATTCTAAACGCAAATCTTTGTTAGCAGCAACAACTTGGGCAAATTCATCATCAGTAAATTGCAGATTGGCAGGTAATTGTAAAGTTAAATTAGTCATGTTGCTTCGCTCCAAATTCAGAAATTTTTCAACGCAGAGGGACGCTAAGATTGTCTAATTTTATGAGTAATGTATAGGAAACGCTATATATTATTATCTATTAAAGCTAAAACGTCCGTTGACCCTTTCACCATTAACATTAGCAGTAATTCTCACCTGATACTGACCCGATGCTGTTACATTTAACATACCTATATAGTGTTTATCTTTGTCGCTATAAGTAAAAAGAACAGTTTTTTCTTGACCATCAGGCATTTGCACTAAGGCTGTAACATTAGCATTAGGTACAGTTGCGTGAGTATCACCAGTTAGTAAATACAAATCTAAATGACTTCCCCCAGCTTCTGGTTCAGCTAAAAATTCCAAATGATAATTACCAGTTTCCACCACTTGACCACCCTTAGTAGGGCCATGTTGATGACTTGATTTCGCTATAGGTTTCACTTCGGTTGTAGGAGTTTCAGTATTAGCCGTAGCCGTATTTTCTGTATTCGCTATTTCATTACCATTACCACAAGCACCTAAAAACAGCAGTCCAACACTAGACAAAACAACTAAATTAAATCTTATCAACTTCATAGATTTACTCCTTTTCAAGCACTATTATCAACAATAAATTACCAATCCCAAATAGCCTTCACCGCCTTACCATTCTGCACATTCATAGAAGCTTGTATTTCCTTCGGCATCAAAAATTTACCGAATTGAGCATACAACGCAGGTAATACAATTAAAGTCAAAGCCGTAGAAGTAAACAAACCACCCAAAACCACCACAGCTAGAGGTTGCAAAATTTCCTTACCCGCACCTGTACCAATCACCAAAGGAATCATCCCCAAAGCCGAAGTTAAAGCGGTCATTAAAATCGCTACTAAACGTTCCATTGAACCTTGATAAATTACTTCCTTTAAAGTTATCCCCTGGGACAACTTGTGATTATAATTATCTACTAACAACAATCCATTACGAGTTGCTACACCAAATAAAGTAATAAACCCCACCAACGAAGCAACAGAAATCACCCCACCACCCAAAGTAATAGAAATAATACCCCCCACCAGTGCGAGAGGTAAATTAACCATAATCATCAACATCGCAGCCACAGACTTAACAGCAAAGTACATTAAAACTGCAATTACTACAAACGCTATTCCCCCAAACAAAAGTAAATTTTGCGTAGCACGTTGTTCTGATTCAAACTGTCCACCGTACTGAATAAAATAACCTGTGGGTAACTGAATCAATTGACTAACTTGACTTTGAATTTCATCTACAACCGAACCTAAATCTCTACCAGAAACGTTAGCAGATACAACTATCAAACGGGAAACATTCTCCCGATTAATTGTATTCGGCCCTGTTCCGTAATCAATATTGGCAAGTTGCGTTAAAGGAATTTTTTGACCTGTCGGAGTATCTACTAATAAATTACGAATTACATCTAAATTATTGCGTGATTCAGGCTGCAACCAAACCACCAAATCAAATAATTGTTGTCCTTCCAATACTTGAGATACAACTCGCCCATTCAGTGCTGTTTCTAACGTATGACTCAATTCACCCACAGTTAAACCATAACGAGCGGCTGCATCTCGGTTAAATTTAATTTGCACCTGTCTAATGGGGACTTGGGGTTCTAGTTGTAAATCTACCAGTCCGGGAATATCACCCATGACATCTTCTACTGCTGACCCCAAACGCCGCAATTCTGATAAATCAGGGCCAAATATTTTCACTGCGATCGCACTTCTAACTCCTGATAATACCTCATCCATGCGATGGGAAATAAAACCGCCAATACTAGGCGCAACTCCGGGAATTTTGGCAAATTCTGCACGTAGCTTTTCTATACTCCCTTCCCGATCCTGCAATCCTTCTGCACTCAATTCCACATCTAAATGACCCAAGTTCACACCACCCGCATCTGCATCACCGGGGGCGCGTCCTGACCTTAACTGTACAGTTGTAAATCTGGGATCGTCTTGAAGTGCATCTTGTAAAGCAAATCCTACTTGATTAGTCGCTTCTAAGGAACTTCCCGGATACAGCACCATTGCATTCACTAAAGATGATTCCTGAAATTCTGGTAAAAATACTCGCCCCAATGTCGTTAAAACTACTAATGATGCTACTAAAGAAGCTGTAGCAATCAGTAAAATTATTTTGGGGAATCTGGTAGTAAAAGCCAAGATAGGTCTGTAAACTCGCTGACTCCAGGCACTCACCCAAGTATCATCTGTAGGTAGTTGTCGATTCGCTAATAAAATCGCGCAAAGTGCCGGTGATAAAGTCATCGCCACAAAAGTTGAGGCAAAAATTGATACCAAATAGGCGACACCCATCGGCGCAAATATCCGACCTTCTACACCTGTAAGGGTGAAAATAGGGGCAAAGACAACAGCGATAATTACTGTGGAGAAAATTACACTGACTCTCACCGCCACAGAGGTATCATAAACAACTTTAAAGGGATGCACCGGATTTTTAGCTACTTGGTTTTGACGTAAACCCCGGTAACAGTTTTCCATATCGACAATCGAGTCATCTACTACTGAACCAATGGCTACAGCTAGACCTCCTAGTGTCATGGTGTTAATACCTTGACCAAACCAGCCGAGAATCATCATCCCAATCAGCACTGACAAAGGAATAGCACTTAAAGTAATAATTGCAGTGCGCCAGTTCATCAAGAACATCAACAAGATAATGCAAACAATAATGATGCCATCTCTGAGGGAACTGGTAACGTTATGAATAGCAGCAGCAATAAAGTTTTCTTGGCGGAAAGTTTCTGTAACTACGACATCTGCGGGTAAGCCAGCTTTCACTTCTGTCATGGCTTGTTCGATGGCTTTGGTGACTGTGGGTGTGTCGTTGTGTGGTTGTTTGTTGACCATCACCACAACAGCTGGCTGACCATCTAAGCTACCATCGCCGCGTTTTAATCCTGCACCTATACGCACATCTGCCACATCTTGCAGTAGTACTGGTGTATTATTGAATGAGGCGATCGCAGATTTTCCTAGTTCTTCAATAGACTCGATACGCCCTAAACCCCGAATAATTAGTTCTTGGTCGGGATTAATTAAAAATCCGCCCGCAGCGTTGACGTTGGCGTTTCTGGCGGCGGTTGTCACTTGATCTAAGGTGACATTAAAGGCTTGCAGTTTGGCGGGATCTACTAAAACTTGATACTGACGCACATCACCACCATAAGCAATCACTTGGGAAACACCGGGTACAGCTAGTAAGCGATTGGTGACATCTGAATCTACTAACCGCCGGATTTCCATGAGTGGGAGGGTGTCGGAGGTGAAGGCATATTGTAAGACTGTGGCGATGGGGGATGTAATCGGTGATATTTGCGGGCTTTCTACACCTTCGGGTAATTTTTGTTGTGCTTGTTGTAACCTTTCTGTTACTAGTTGTCTGGCTTGATAAACGTCTGTGTTCCAGTTGAAGATGACTTTGACGACGGAAATACCCACGGCTGAGGAGGAACGGACGGTTTCTACTCCTGGTGTGCCGTTCATGGCGCTTTCGATGGGGAGGGTGATCAGGGATTCTACTTCTTCTGGTGCTAATCCGGGGGCTTCTGTTTGAATTTCTACTTGGGGTGGGGCAAAGTCGGGAAGGACATCTAATGGCATCTGGGTAAGATTATATACACCCAAGCAGGTGATAATGACTGCGCCGAGTACAACTATCCAGCGTTGGATGATTGACCATTTAAGGATGGTGTTGAGCATATGAGGAGGCAGGGGGGGCAGGGTGCAGGGGGGAGAGTTTCTTTTTTTCAACGCAAAGGGGCGCAGAGGTACGCAAAGGAGGTTTATTTGGCGTGGGGAGAGGTTTCTTTGTCTAGGGTGGTGGTGGGGAGTAGGTTTGGTTGGCGGCGGTTTGACCAGAGGATACCTGTGATGAAGGCTAAACAGGCGATCGCACTTCCTCCTATTGCTATTAGCCACAATGGGAAGTTGGATGTTGTGGGTTCTGGGGTGTGTTGATGGTCGGTGATTGGGGTTGAGGTTGGGCTACGTAAGGATTGAGCGTAAAGTTGGTTGGCGCGTTGGGTAACTACTAAGTCTCCCTCGAATAAGCCGGTTTTGACTTCTACCATGTCCCCGGAGGTTTGCCCCAAGGTGACTTCTACTGGTTGATAGGCGTTACCGTTTTGGATGTATACCTGTTTGATGTTGTTGGCTTCGATGACGGCGGAACTTGGTATAGCTAAGATGGGTGACGATGCTTGGTCTGTGAGGACTTCTAACTCGGCAAACATTCCTGGCTTGAGGATTCCGCCTGGGTTACTTATTTCTGCTTTTACAGGTACGACTCTTGTTTGTCCGACTACAGAATCAATTACGGTAATGCGTCCGGTAAATATGCGATCAGGGACAGATGCAATTCTGACGCGTATTTGTTGTCCGTTTCTGACTCGCTCTAAATCTTTTTCATATATATTGGCGGTGGCGAATACTCGACTATCGTTGACAATGGTCATGAGTTTATCGCCTGCATCTTGAAATGATTGCCCCAGGGTGACTTCTCTGTCGGCGACTGTACCAGAAATCGGGGCGGTGATGGTGACTAATCCTCTAGGATTGCTACGGATTCCTAGTTGTTGCAGTCGGGTTTCATATGTAGTATTACTTAGAGAAATGCGTGATTTGGCTACATCTACCGCAGCTTGGGCGCGTTGCAGTTGATTTTGCGCCGCAATCACATCACGACGGCTGTTAGCTGTGGTTAATTGTGCTTGGGCTTGGGTGAGTTGGGTTTGAGATTCTAAAACATTACGCCGTGGTAAAGCACCCGCATCAGCTAGTTCTTGGTCTTTGTTGTATGTTTCTTGAGCAAATGCTACTTGAGTTTGGGCTTGAGTTATTTCGGCGGCGGCGATTTCTTGAAAGCGATGGTAATTTTGTTGAGCTAACTTTAAATCAGCTTCGGCTTGTTGTAATTCCGCCCGACCTTGTGCCAATTTTTCCTCAGATTCTACACGTAGCGATACCAACTCCGGGCTAGATACCACAGCTACAGGTTGACCTCGTTTAACCACTGCACCCGGTTCTACCAATAGCTCTACCACTTTTGCCCCAGGAATGGGAGTAGTTACTTGGGCTTGTTGACTCGGTAAAGTTTCTATTTGCCCAGTGGTTTTGATACTCACCGCTAATGGCTGGCGTTTCACTGGCTCAACTTTAATTCCTAGCCGTTGAGAAGTTTGGGCATCAACTTGAACAGGGGTGACAGAAGGTGTAGCATCACTTCCACTATGAAATTCGTCACCATGTCCAGGATGAGCAATCACAACACCAGAACTAGCAAATAACAGAAAACTCAGCACAGTTCCCAGTGCTGGGGAAGGTAGAGAGTTAGGCATCGCTATCAAAAATCCTTACTTGTTATACCAAGCTTGTCGCCATTCTTTCATTTGATTAATTTCGGTTTCTTGCGCCTTGATAATTTCTTGGGCTAAATTCTTAATTTCCGGGCGCTGAGACTTTTCTAAAACATCTTGAGCCATGACTACAGCACCTTCATGGTGAGGAATCATGGCATTAATAAACCGCAAATCAAATTCCTCATCGGCTGCACCCAAATCCATGCTCATCATCATGGCTTGCATTTGTTCTGGGGTCATTTCCATCATGTGACCCATTTCGGCATGATAAGCCAAGGGTTTATCTCCAGCGTTAGGATACCAAGCTGTCCGCCATTCGCGCATTTGAGCAATTTCTTGGTTTTGGGCTGTAATGATTTCCTCGGCTAGTTGCTTCATTTCTGGACGTTGTGACTTTTCCTGAACTTCCTTAGCCATGACTACAGCACCTTCATGGTGCATAATCATCCCATCAATGAACCGCAAATCATAGCTAGCATCGGCTGGCCCTAAATCCATTGCATGATTCATCCCACCATGATGCATATGCTGGTGGTCAGTGGTTTCAGTTGCAGTAGTATTGGGGGTAGGGTTTTCGGCTGTATTGGGAGAACAAGCCGTCAAAACTCCACCAGACACAGATGTCAATGCTACAAAACTCAACGCCAAAAAATTATTTCTCAAAAATTGATTTCGCATAAGTTATTTTTCCAGCTATAGTTCTGCATTATATTTTGTACTCTCCAGTTCACTAGAGAGTCAAGCTTGGCATTGATTGTTTCCCAGAACTAGTTGTGCAAGCATCGGTTTGATATGCAATATCTAGCTTTGCTGAATAATGGGATGATTTTTGTCTCACGCAAAGGCGCAAAGGCGCAAAGGCGCAAAAAACCGACTTTTCACCTTGGTTAAAAATCCCAATTCATCCCGCAACTATGCAACGCCGCAATATCTAGCTTTGCAGACAAAAATGAAATCAAGATGAAATGATTGGAATTACTAGAATGAGAGTAGGAGGAATGGGAGGATAAGGGGACAAGAGGAAGTAAGCAATAACTAATTACTAATGGCTAATTTCGCAATTTTGTATGAAAAATTTTCTCCAACAACCAGCATTTTATTTGGTATTACTTGTAACTGGTTGTGCTGCTAACACGGGTATCAGGAATACTCAACAGCCTGTATTACCAAATATAGTGCCGCAATCAGCTACAAATACAGATGTCAATTATATAACTCAAGTTGTCCAAGAAGTGGGGCCAGCCGTGGTGCGAATTGATTCGACTCGGACTGTAGCAGTATCCCCAGACCCTGTATTTGAAAGGTTTTTCCAGGGAGAGTTACCCACTAGAGAAGAAGTGCAACGGGGTCTTGGTTCAGGATTTATTACTACTGCCGATGGACTAATTTTTACAAATGCCCATGTAGTGGCAAATGCAGATACTGTGACTGTACTGTTAAAGGATGGTCGCCGTTTGCAAGGTGAAGTGGTGGGTACTGATTCTGTCACAGATGTAGCTGTGGTGAAAATTCCGGCGACCGAATTACCGACAGTGAAGCTAGGTAACTCAGATAATTTAAACCCAGGAGAGTGGGCGATCGCAATTGGTAATCCCCTCGGATTAGATAACACTGTTACCCAAGGAATTATCAGTGCTACACAGCGTTCTGTGGCGGCTTTGGGTGTACCAGCCGAGCGAGTTGACTTTATCCAAACCGATGCAGCCATTAATCCGGGTAACTCTGGCGGCCCTTTGCTGAATGCTCAAGGAGAAGTAATTGGGATGAATACCGCCATCATCCAAGGAGCGCAAGGATTAGGCTTTGCCATTCCCATCAATACGGCTCAACGAATTGCCCAACAATTAATAGAAAAAGGACGCGTAGATCATCCATATATCGGGCTGCAAATGGCTCAATTGAGTCCAGAATTGCGCGAGAAAATTAATCAAAGTGATATTGATATTGAAATTACTCAAGATACTGGTGTCATTGTTTTAGGCGTCGCCCGCAACTCACCTGCTTTTCGTGGAGGATTACGTCCAGGTGACATTATTGAAACCATGAATAATGTAGCTATTCAAGATGTCAAGCAAGTACAACAACAAGTAGAAAATACCAATATTGGTAATCCCATACAAATTACTGTCAGTCGCAACGGTAGCCAACAGATATTAACAGTTCGACCAGAAGCATTACCGACAAAATAGGCATTTCAAAACCTCTAACGCCACTTGTTACAATTATCTAATTGGAAACTGGCATATTTTAATTGCGAATTGCGAATTGCGTACAGCCTGGCGGCATCCGTAGGCTCTATTGCGAATTGAAAATTGTTTTGGTCAATAGTCAACCCCTAATCTACCTGCCAAGGTCGCAACTACAGATAATAATTGAGCGGGTTGGATGGGTTTAGCAACGTGCATTTGAAATCCTGCGGCTAAAGCTTCTGTTTCGTCTGCATGTCCAGCATAAGCGGTGAGGGCGGCGGCGGGAATTTGTCCGCCAGCTTCCGGACTCAACTCTCTCACCTGACGAATCAATGCATAACCGTCTTCTTCTGGTAAACCGATGTCAGATAAAAGTACGTCGTACCCACCAGGATTTGCCGTTAGTGCTGATAAGGCTTCACTTGCTGAACCTACTCCTGTGACTTCCACACCGTAATCTTCCAGTGCTATTTGAAATAACTGTTGGATATCTCCTTGATCCTCTACAAGTAATACCCGTATGCCCACTAGGGATGGAATTTCACCGATTGATGGTGTTGTTTCAGGTGTCTGATCTGTGGAGACGACTGGCTGGGCATCACTTGGTATAGTAATTTCTGGTGGCTGAGTATTTAAAGGCAGCTTGACTGTAAAAGTTGCGCCTTGACCTACACCTTGGCTTTGTGCCTCCACTGTACCACCGTGGAGTTCTATGAGATGCCGCACGATCGCTAGCCCTAATCCTAAGCCGGTATTGGTTCGTGTTCTACTAACATCGGCTTGGCAAAAGCGATCAAATATGCGATTGAGCATTTCAGCGCTAATACCTTGTCCTGTATCGCTGAATTGAATTTGTGCTTGAGAGTCGGTGTAAGCTAGTGTAACTGTAATTCTACCGCCGGTTGGAGTGAATTTAATGGCGTTAGATAGTAAATTCCAAAACACCTGCTGTAAGCGAGTTGGATCGCCAATTATGTTTTTGGGTGTGGGATCTAATCTCAGTTCTATTTGCAGATTTTTGGCTTCGGCTGACAGCCTGACAATATTGATTGCTTCTTCAATTATCGGTACTAACTCAAGCTGCTCGGCTTCTAAACGCAATCTACCGGAGCTAATGCGCGAAATATCTAATAAGTCGCCAATTAGCTGGGATTGTGCCTGAGCGCTATGTTCAATGGCTTGCAGTCCCCGATTCACAGTACTTTCGTCTAACTGCCGTGTCCGGAGTAAATTAGCCCACCCCAACATAGCATTGAGTGGATTCCGCAGTTCATGGGAAAGAACTGATAAGAACTCATCTTTAGCACGGTTAGCAGTTTCCGCCGCAGTTCGCGCTGACTGTTCTTGTATTAGCAACTGGGTACGTTCTACTTCCCATTGCTTCCTCTGAGTGATTTCTTCAATCAGCAGCAGAATTAGTTGCTCATCGTCCGATTGGATCATTTTCCGGGCATTGAATAACAAAACTTTATGACCAATTTGCTCGAAATCAAGCTCAACTTCTATGTCTTGAAATGGGGCATTGTGGGGGAGAACTTCTGTTAAGAGCGATCGCAATTGGTGAATATTCCATTGTCCATTGCTAATCTCAAAGATGGGGCGTTGTTCTATTTCACTAGGTAATAATTGGAATGTTTCGTAAAAAGAGCGATTGGCTCTCACCACTTGTAAGTCTACATTCAGCACCACCAAGGATTCCCGGACAGTATCTACAATAGCTTCTGCGTAATCACGAGATGCTCGGAGTTTTTCGGCGCTGCGTTTGAGGTCATCAATTTCCACTAACACGACTACAGCACCATCAATTTTGTTATCAATTGTCCGATAGGGTCGAATCCGCAGGTCGTACCAATGCCCTTCTTGGTCTTGAACTTCTTGGGCTTTAAAATTGAGAGTGCTAATTACTTCTAAAATGTTCTTCAATAATCGATTGTAGATGTTCTTGATTGGTGGCTAATTGCTGTCTGAGTCGTTTATTCTCTCTCTCTTCATTAGTTAATTTGCGTTGCCCCAGACGCGCACTACTATCGCCTGTTTGTATCGCTGTTGACTCAGGTATAGTAGTGCTAAACATCACTAAAAAGTAGCGTTCTGTAGCCGCAACAGGTTTAAATGGCACAACATCAATTTTCACGTGCTTGACTTGTTCGTTTTCTTGTATTTCAATACCTGATTTAGTTACCGCTTCTTCTCCTTTTTTTGCTTGGTGAATGGCGGTGCGTAACTCTAGCTGTAATTCTTCTTTGGCCATTCTCAGCAGATTAAAGCTGGGTCTACCTGGTGCAGGTTGCAGATAAGAACTGGTCTGTCCCCGAAATTGCAAAATTTCCAAATCTTCGTTAATAATTACACCAACCGGAGCGTATTGCTTCAAGACAATCCGGTCAGCTTCCTTTTGCATTTCTAAATCATTCCACGTATCCGTGTGTGCTGGCAACTGGGGGTTGAAAGTTTCTACGGGGTAGTTGCTAGCAATCAAATCCATTCCCAATTGAGTCGGAGCTATTTTGCGGGAATAAATTTTATATTTTCTATCAACTAAAGCAAACAAGTCTGTAAATTCACCCACTGTTTCTGATGTGCCTAACATCAGAAAGCCATGAGATTTGAGACCATAGTGAAAAATTGGCAGCAGCTTTTTCTGCACAGCGCTGCTCAAATAAATTAACACATTCCGACATGTAATCAAATCCAACCGCGAAAATGGAGGATCGTTAATTAAATTTTGTCTGGCAAAAACGCACAGTTCACGCACTGGCTTACTAATTTGATAACCACTCTCTACTGGTACAAAGAAACGCTGTAATCGTTCAGAAGAAACATCCATTACTTGGTTAGCCTTGTAGATGCCGTTACGGGCTGTTTCAATTGCTCTCTCATTGACATCGGTAGCAAAAATCTGGATGGTAGTATTAATTACCTGATTGTTTAAAAACTCTAATAAGCAAATAGCAATGGAGTAAGCTTCCTCACCTGTGGAACAACCAGCAACCCAGATACGAATAGGTGAATCGGGGCTTCTATCTTTAGTAATTAGGGGAAATACTTTAGTTTTTAAAGCTTCAAAGGCTTCAGGATCGCGGAAAAAACTGGTAACAGTAATCAAGACATCTTGATATAGTGCTTTAACTTCTGCGGGGTTATCTTGAAGATAAGGCACATAATCTTCTAGCCTTTCTAACTTATACAAAATCATCCGCCGCAGGATACGCCGCTTCAGGGTTGTTTGCTTATAGTGGTTAAAATCAACTCCTGTAGCAGTTCGTAACAAACTGAAGATATTTGTGAGGGCATCTCCGCCCTCAATTAGTGTATCCACTGCTTTCACTGGAGTGGGATGAATAATATAGGGATGAGTACTAATTTTGGCAAGTTCTTCGGCAATTTGTTGCGGTGTCAAGACAAAATCGACATTACCGGAAGCGATCGCTGTATTTGGCATACTGGGAACCTTTGCTGATGAATCACACTGAGCAAAAGTAATTCCGCCAGCCCCTTTAATGGTTTCTAGTCCCCGTGAACCATCGGCATCACCCCCTGATAATACAACCCCAATAGCTTTGTTTCCCCGTTCCTCCGCTAAGGAACGAAAGAAACTATCCACAGTCATCACTTGACCACGAACCTGCTGACGTGGTGACAGTTTCAGCCGCCCTTCAGTGATAGTCATCACAGCATTGGGCGGAATCACATATACATGATTGGGTTTTACCACCAAGTCATCCTGAGCTTCCACCACAGGCATTGAGGTTGTCCGAGATAGAATTTCTGTCAACAGACTTTTTTGATGGGGGCTTAAATGCTGAATTAAAACAAAGGCCATGCCTGTATCAGTAGGCAAATACCTAAGTAATTCGGTGAATGCCTCTAATCCTCCCGCAGAAGCACCCATGCCCACAATGGGAAATAGTTGATTTTGCTTATTCTCCTGCTTTTCAGGGGGATCGGATTGAGATTTTTTGGTAGAACGCCGAGAAGTCATTATATATAGCCCCTGAGATTTTTAGGACTTGCTTTTAATACATCAAAGATTGATGCTTATAATTTCACTCTAAGCTAAAAATGAGCCTACCATTTAGATGAAATATATAATTCAAACACTAAATATTTATATATATATATAAACATAATGTTGTCCTTGATAAATATATCTATCTTTAGTTGGAAAAACCCAATGTTTAGGTAAGGTTGTATTCAAGTAACAGCTTTTTTAGATAGTTAAATAAACTAATATATCCTTGCTAAAAAGTATTCGTTGTCACCTATATTAATGTTTATTTCACGGATTGATAAGATAAAGCAGATATGTAGTATGAATTTTAGTCATTGAAAGGCGATCGCTACGAAACAACGGTTGATGTTAGTGGTACATTTCTACGATGGACTATAACTCTGATACTGTGTGGTCTGCAAACGATGCTTTTGCAGCAGCAAACACAATGACACAATGCTAGCAGTTTTAAACAGCTCTACACTAAACTATTATTACGGCAAAACCCGCATTACTCTAGAGATACAGTCCATGCAGCTACTTAAAACAACCGACAAAGATTTTTCTATTAAATTTCAAACACTGGTGAGCGATCGCCGGGAAGCAACGGTTGATGTTAGTGGTACAGTCAGGAGTATTCTTGCTGATGTAAAAGTGCGTGGTGATGCCGCAGTTAAAGAATATACTAGCCGTTTTGATCATTACAGTCCCCCATCTCTGCATTTGAGTGCAGACTTTATTGCCGAATGCGCTGCACAATGTCCGGCAGATGTCAAGGCATCTCTTAAATTAGCTGCGGCTAGAATTGGATCTTTTCACGAAAAACAATTACCCCAAGATATTGGCTACACCGACACAGCCGGGGTGAAACTGGGATTAAATTGGGTGGCTTTATCCCAAGTGGGAATTTATGTACCTGGAGGACGCGCCAGCTATCCTAGTTCTGTGTTGATGAATGCTTTACCAGCCAAAATTGCCGGGGTGGAAAGAATAGTCATGTCAGTACCCATGCCTCGCGGTGAGATTAATCCCGCAGTTCTAGCCGCAGCCCAAATTGCCGGGGTGACAGAGATTTATTGCATAGGTGGAGCGCAGGCGATCGCTGCTTTAGCTTATGGTACAGAAAGCCTCATACCTGTAGATAAAATTGTTGGCCCTGGTAACGCCTATGTTGCTGAAGCCAAACGTCAGGTATTTGGAACTGTAGGCATTGATAGCGTCGCTGGGCCTTCCGAAATTTTGGTAGTAGCCGACGACAAAAACAACCCAGAGTGGATAGCCTGGGATTTACTATCGCAAGCAGAACACGACCCCAGCGCCCAATCTATTTTAATTACCGATTCTGAAACCTTTGCCCAGCAAGTCATAGCAGCTATCGAGCAAATTCTCACCAATTTATCTACCAAAGCAGTAGCTAGTGCCAGTTGGCAACAACATGGAGCAATAATCTTAGTTGATGATTTAGCTGCAAGCATCCCCCTACTCAATCGGCTAGCTCCCGAACACGTAGAATTGTGTGTAGACAACCCACAAGAATTTGCTAGTCAAATTAAATGTGCGGGGAGTATGTTTTTAGGACGTTATACCCCAGAAGCCATCGGCGATTATTTAGGCGGGCCAAATCATGTGTTACCCACAGCCCGTTCAGCCCGCTTTGCTTCTGGTTTGAGTGTTTACGACTTTCTCAAACGGATTACCTACTTGGAATGCGATCAACAAGCATTGCAAACCATAGGTGAAGCAGCTGTCATCCTCGCAAAAGCGGAAGGTTTACCCGCACATGGCGGTAGCGTGGCTGTCCGCTTGCAGTCCTAAGGGACTTCCAACTAAAAAAATATCCTATCACTGGGGTAGGCAGGGGCGCAGGGAGCAGGGGGCAAAGTCCCCCTTTTGAAGGGGGATTTAGGGGGATCTAAAATGTTTTATAACCAAGAGGACTTTTAAAACATCACTAATAGTAAAAATTAAGTATTTTCACTTAATTGTCAAACTTTTCTGACTTTTGATGTTGACGATGGCAATTTCAATGCAAATGTCATATCTAACGAATCAAAACCAATGTACCAGTTAAAATCAAGCCTGTTCCCAATATTACTTGCAGCGTTAGCGGTTCCTTGAGAAAAAGTACCGAAAAAATCAGAACTAAAAGCAAACTAGATTTATCCAAAGGTGCTACTAAAGAAGCTTTGCCGATTTGTAAAGCACGAAAGTAAAATAACCAAGATAAACCCGTTGACAACCCAGAGAAGATGAGAAATAACATCGTTTTTGGGTTAATTGTCAGCAGTGTATCTAGTTGTCCTTTTGCAAAGACCCAACCCCAAACCATGACCAAAATTACGACGGTGCGGATTGCGGTGGCTAAATTGGGGTTAATTGCTTCGACTCCAATCTTAGCAAAAATAGTCGTCAAGGCTGCAAAAAATGCTGATATTAGGGCATAAAATAGACTATTCGCTTCATTATCTGACATTTATTGTCCTTGATTACATAAGTATTTATTGAGAAATACTATCATTATTTACTATGCAAGGATTCTCCACATTCGGCATCATGGTCAGGTACAATTTTTTCCACATCCAGCAATCGGGGAACAGAAAAGCCACTTAACCCCACCAACAACATACATATTGCACACATCACATATAACAGTGCGATTCCTGCACCTGTACCAGTCCCAAATAATCCCCCAAAGACAGCAAAAAGACTACCACCTTCACTCAAAGCAGGTGTAAACACATTATCTGCCAAAGGCCCGGCTATTAAATAGGCTACAGCAGAAGCTATTTGTAAAAGAAGCGATCGCGTGCCAAAAACCCTTCCTTGAACATTTGGCGCAACTTTAGCTAACCAAATCGCATTATCTGAACTCCCATTCAAAGGGAAATTAAAAGAAGAACAAAACTGTGCGGGAATCCATACCCAAGGTGTTCTCCCTAAACCAAAGATAATTTTACTGATACCTGCACCCATCATTCCTAATAAAACACCTTTAATTTGGCGTCTAAATCCTCCCCAAGTGCTAACAATTATCGCCCCTGTGACACCACCAAAACCAGCCGCCGAAGCTAAACTGCCTAAAACTAAAGTATTATTATTAGTTCTGGATAAAATCATCGGTGCATATAAAGAATCACCAATATCATGGGGTAGCCAAAAAAGTATATTCACTATCAACAGCGCCAGTAAACTTTTTTGAGTAGTAATATAGCGCCAACCAAATCCCAAATCTTGCCAAATATTAGTGATTTTCTCAGTTTCTTTGATAGGTGGTGGTTGAGGAATGTTGATAAAAAATAATGTACTAATAGCGATAGAAAAAGTAAAAATATCAATTAACCAAATTCCCATAAAACCAATAACTGTATATAGAAATCCCGCTAAAGCCGGAGCAATAATTTGACTACCGTAACTAGATACAAATTCCATACTACTAGCACGTGTGTAATGTTTTTTGGGAATCATTAAGGCGACTGAAGCAGAATAAGCTAAAGATTGAAATTGATTAAAAGTCCCGACAATCGCCGCGGTCAGGTAAAAATGCCAAATTTGTAAATTATTGGTGAGATACAACAACAAAATCACAATTGTGCTGAGAACAGCAACTGTATCACCCATCATCATTAACAGTTTGCGGTTAAAACGGTCTACAATTACACCACTAATCGGGGTAATAATAATACTGGGAAGTAAACTAAAAAAACCCACCAGAGTCAGAGTAGTGGCTTTACCTGTAATTTCCCAAGCCCAGATTTCAATAGCAAAGCCGGTCATGCGGCTACCCATAGTAGAAACTAGCTGACCCAGCCAAACTATAAGAAAATTACGCATATTAACGGAGTTTGGTTGTTGTGACATTTTAATCAGCTTCTGTCATGTATTGCTTCATTTGAGCGATACGTTCTCGGGGTGTGAAAAGAGGACAGTTAGTGCATTTTTCATCACCTGGAGGAATAAACGCATATAAGCAACAGGTGCGTCTCACTGTGGTTGTTGTTGGTAAACCGGGTTCGTTGATTTGTTCACTATGTACTAAGTTGTAAAGAGGATTGCGGCCTGGCATAAAACAACTGTATGGTTGTTCATACAAGGCTGAATAATCTATTTTTATTGCTTCTAAATCTGTACATTTACTCAGTTCAGCAAATTGACCTTCAGAAGCGTTCACTGCATTTCCCCACATAGTCTTTTTGGAGAGTTTAGTTAAACTATGAACACGGTCTATCATCGGTGCAAAGTTGCGTTGGAATAATTTGGTAAAAACAATTTGGTGTAGTTCTGCAACACTATTAACGATTTTTCCTGGATAGTTTTCAGGAATTGATACAGGTAATCTTTGAGGATAAATTACAGTACCACTCAGGTCATGAAACCATAGCGCCTTGGGTTTACCATCTTTCAACACAAAACTCACATTATCAATAGAAGCATCTAGCCCTACTCCCGCCCAAGTCATTAAAGCTAAAACACCTGGTAATGTTGTCCAGCTATAAATTTTATTCCAAATAGATGCAGCAATGCGAATGTCTGGAATTTTTTGATATATCTCGCTGGTTTGCCAATCAGATAAAAGTCTATCTGGTTGTAGATAATCATTAAGTGAAATCACCTCAACATCATCAGCAGGTTGAGTTAAAATAATGCCATCAGTATAATAAATATCTAAATTTCTTTGAGCAATATTAAATATTTCTATGAAAAATCCCAGTATATTATTATTAGCTAATTCTGGAGATATTTGCAGTATTTCTCGATTCTTAGAATCAAATATCATGGTGCTTTCACTAAATATGTAAACAAATCATCTAAAATAGCATTAGCTGAAAGAATATTTCCGAAAATCCAATAACTTGAATCAACAGTGTAGATTTTTTGACTTTTAACTGCTTTCAGATTTTGCCATAGTGGACTATTCTCAAATTTTTGAAAGTTTTCTTCCGCACCTGGATCTAAAACTATAAACAAAATATCAGCATTTATTAAATCTATACGTTCTAAACTCACTGAAACAAGAGGCTGATTTTCATTAGTAGTAAGTTGATTTTGAATTTCTGGTAGAGGGATTCCCACCTCTGTAATTATGCTGCCAGGAAATGAATATCTAGTACGAAATTCTGTAAAATTGTTACTAGCATAAAAACGACTAATGGAAACAGTTTTTTCTGTGAGGTTATCATTTACAACTGTGCGGATTTTTTCAACTCGTTGTTGATATTCTTCAAGTAATTTTTGTGCTTTTTCAGTTTTACCTGTTGTTTCTGCAATACGTAAGAAAGCATCTTTCCAACCAAATTGCACATAATCAAGTGTAAATGTAGGTGCTATTTGTGAAAATATTTTATATTGTTCTGCACTAATGAAAAAACCCAAAATTAAATCTGGATTTAACTGCACCATTTTTTCTATATTTGGTTGACTATCTTTTCCTAAAGAAACTATTCCCTCAGCTTTTTTCCCTAACTTTGGTATAATACTACCCGTAATATTTGGCTGTGTTGCTGCTATTGGTTTTAAGTCAAGCGCCAACAATGCTTCCATAGAGGTTTCATCTAATGCGATAATGCGTTGAGGTTGTAAAGGAATACAGCTTTTTCCTAATTCATGCTTAATGACTTTGCATTTAGATGTGGCTAAATTAGACTTTACTGTTTGATTTTTTTGGTGTAAATAGTTATGGTAACCTGTAATTATGATAAATGTTAAACTAATTAATACAAATAGTTTCACTAGCTTCATAATAGGTACTTAATAACCTTTATATTTTGATTGATCCAAGATAAATTTTCCAGGTAAATGGCGGTTGTAACCGCCATGTAAATTACCAACTCCAACGATAATTTAAGGTAAAGGTTCTACCTCTAGCCGCTAATGCATAGGAATCGTCAAAACCTGCATTAAGTTGGTTGGTAACATTTAAGTATTGATTATTAAGTAAATTCCTAACGCCTAAACTCAAAGTACCATCACCCAACTGGAGACTGCTGATTAAATCCATGACAAAATAACTATCTATACCAATCGGGTCTTCTCCCGCATCAAAAGCACTGTTTCTGTTGCCAATATATAATCCTTGAAGGCGATTGTTCCATCCTGGTAAGGTTTCATTCTCGATGTATGCTGTCAGTTTTAAAGGTGAAATTTCAAAACTAGTAATTGATACAAATTCACCTGTGTCTGAATTTTCTCTTTCTCCTTCACTCCAAGTCAATGTACTTCCCAATTTCCATTGATCGCTCGGTTGCCAATCTGCTGCTAATTCAATACCATAATTGCGTTGGGGAGCGCGTAAAATTCTAAAATCGCTGCCAAAGTCCTCAAATTGTACTCTGGTTCCTAAACTGGAATAACTATAAAATCCAGCTAGGGAAGCTTGGAAATTATTCCACTGTCCACGAATTCCTAATTCGTAGCTATCAACTTTTTGTGGTGCTGATAGTTCCACATCTTCAGCAAAATTGAACCCCGCTTGGGGACGCTGTACTATGCGTGAAATATTAGGCAGTGAAAATCCTTGAGCAAAGTTAGCAAACAGACTAATTGTTGGGGTGGCTTTGTAAACTACACCCGCATTAAATACGACATCATCTAAAGTTTTCTCCCCACCTCGATAAGATAGTCCAGTTTGTCCATCCACCCAATTATCAACAACTGACACATTAATATTTTCATAGCGTACCCCACCACTCAGGAATACTTTGTCACTTGCTTCCCATTTTAATTGAGAAAATAAACCCAAATTTTTGATACTAAAAGGAGCGATCCGAATTGATGACCCGATTTTTCTTGCTATTCTGCCATCACTGTTGTCAAACTCTTCAACATCAAATAAATCGTAATCTCCTTTACTATCTTCACTGGAATAATCTGTACCCCACAGTAAATTTAAGTTATTTGATAAAGCTGTATCTAACTGCAAACGTCCTCCAAATCGTTCTGCGGTCACTACCGAACGGCCAACGTCTAAAATGCTATTTGGAGAAAATATGCGGTTATCAAACAGGGTTGCAGCTGTTTTAGTTTGACGATAATATGCCTGTGCTTGCAGTTGACTATTCAGGATATTATTGTGAGTGTAATCAAGTTGAATTACAGTTCCTCGGTTAAAAGGATCTGAGGAATCAACAAACTCAACTGGTCGATCTAAGAGGCGCGCTTTTTGAATTCCTGGTATTTCTCCTACAGTTAAATCATAATCTCCATACTGATTTTGATCATCATTAAAGTAATTAGCTGTAATTTGCAATCGCTGTTGCGAACCTAATTCAAACCCCAGCTTACCTAAAAAGTTAATCGAAGCACTTTCGGCTTCTGCATCACCAAATAATGGTATGGGATCACCTTCTGCATCAAACGGTTTTCCAAAGCTATCACGGGTGAAAGAAGCAATAAAATCTACCCCTCCTTGCTTACCGGAAATACCGTAGCTTAGGAAGTTACCAAAACTACCAGATTTGAAATTACCAACAGATCGTACTCCAATTTCTGCGTTGGAAACTACCTTTTCTTCACTAGGTCGTCGGGTAATAATATTAATCACCCCACCCGCAGCACCATCACCATAAACAGCACTTGGACCGCGTACTACTTCTATCCGTTCAATAGCCTCAACATCAATCCGACGTAAATTAGCAACGGATGTATCATTATCAATATTAGAGCTAATTGGGACTCCATCCACCAATACTAAAGGTGGTCTTCCCCGCAAAGTCTGAGCGAAACTTTGCTGTGAGTCTGAACTAGCTCCTAAACCAGGAACTGTGTTACTCAAAATACTTTGCAAATCTCGATTAACTTTAGTTTGCTGCTCAAGTTGCTCACGGGTAATTACTGTTACAGAACGAGGTATGTTTTGTAGTTCTTCTCCTGTACGTGTAGCCGTCACCACCAGTTCAATAGCTTCATCATTCTGGGCTGTTGGTTGTTCTGATGGTGTTTCACTTGTCGGCTGTTCTGGCTGCTGTGATGGCTCTGCTGCTTCAGCTACAGGTGCAAACTCAAAAATCAGACCTTCATTACTATCAAATAACTGTGCTGTGGGTAAACCTTCCTCACCTGTCACTGTCACCCGCACAGTATTAGCATCAGCTTGAGTCACACTCACAGAGACAATCCCACCGACTGGATTAGTAATATTAAAATCTTGAGCTTCAGGTAATGCTAAAACAGCGTTGGGAATATCTGCAATGTAATTATTTTCTGTACTTCTATTTAGAGGCTGAAGTGCTTCTGTGTTTGCACTTTCTAGAATTACGTCAATACCTTTATCTGTAGGATTGACTTGTACATCTGTAATTTCCACTACTGATGTATTAGCTTCCTGTACTAATAATTGTCCTGCATTAGTTTCTGCTTTGGGCATTTCTATTTCTGCCCTGACAGCAGGTTGTAGCAATAAGTTAATGACAGCAAATCCTAATCCTACTGAACCTATGCCACTCAATAGACTAGATTTCATATCCCTCACACCTCTGAAAGTCACAAAGCTTATTAAAAAGAATTACTAATTAGCTTTGAAAGACACTTTACTGATTTTCAGAAGCATAAGTCTATCCATATAGGACAATTTTTGCGCCCTAGAGGACAAAGTTTTTACTTTGCCAGAATTTTATTACCTGAACGGCAACTGTTAGGATTGATACCAAATTTCCGTTTGAAAGCTGTAGAGAAATGACCGAGATGATCATACCCAACCGCGTTGGCGACTGCTGTAACATTCATATTACCTGCTTGGAGTAATTGCCGTGCTTGTTCCATACGATACTCATGCAAGTAACCAAAGGGAGTTGTACCGAAGATTTGGCGAAAACCTTTTTTTAGCTTCATGTGGTGTATTCCCACTTGTTGGGCTAAATCAAGTAAGGTCGGAGGATGTGCTTGGTTACGGATTAAAATTTCTTTGGCATGATAAATACTTTCGATATCTTTGTTTTTGAGATTAACAATTGTTTTTGGAGTTGTTTCTGCTTCTAATAATTGTGTAAATTGCAAAGCTAATAATTCTAGTACTTTACTTTCTAAATACATTTTCTGCGCTATTCCCTGATAGGGAGAGTTGACTAATTGCCATAATGCAGTTTGCATCATAGGTGTAATATCTCCAACTGGCAGATGAAAGCGTGGTGGTGCATCATTTTCAATTAAAGAATTTAATTTTTGAGGTAAAATTTCTAAGCCTATACAAAATTCCTTTAAAAAATTTAAATCTAAGCAAATTCTAATTAAATGGTAGCGATCGCCTGCAAAGCTTTGCTCGATTTCTTCAATGTCGGGTAAATAAAATAAGTAGTTTTTTCCGCCTATTTCTCGATAATTATCCTTAACTCCAGGAATACCAGGACAAATCACTCCATGATTGCCTGAAAGATAAAATTTGGATGTTAAATCGTAAAATCCATAGTGATTAATTTTACAATTGACTTGCTGATAAGAAGTCTCATCAAAAATTTCTAAAGATAGTCCTGGACGCAGTTGAACTATCCAATAACAGTTACGACTAAAGATGCTTTCCGATTTCTTAATTGTGTCAAATCCTTTGGTGTGATGTGAAACCTCTAAATAAACTGAAGTTTCTTGCTCAATTTCTTCAAATTGCTCACCTGTAATCACTTTTGTCATCTTTTAATAACAATTGGCGGTAAATAAACTATAATTATTATTATTTGAGAAGCCTAATAAAGTTTAATTTACTCTAATGTGGCTGATAATTCAATAGGAATCTTTTTCATTAAACTGTTTTTGATGTTTGATTAAACCAGATAAGAATCAAGCTTGATCAAAAAAATAAGTATAAATTTTTACTATTGTTTAGCCAGATAAGGATAGGCGATCGCGGTGTAATATCTATCATGGAGGATGCGATCTTTATTCATATCGATTTATGACTAATGTGAGTGAACGTAGTGATTTTGATAGTCCGTGGAAAGAAATTTTAGAGGCTTATTTCCCTCAAGCCATGCAATTCTTTTTCCCGGAAACTGCGGCATTAATTAACTGGGAACGCCCTTATGAATTTCTCAATAAAGAATTTCAACAAATTGCCCGTGAAGCTGAACAAGGTAAACGATATGCTGATCAATTAGTTAAAGTTTGGCAAATCCAAGGTCAAGAGCTATGGTTATTGGTTCATGTAGAAATTCAGGCACAAAAAGAAGATGACTTTAGTAAGCGAATGTTCACCTACAACTTTCGCATCTTTGACCGCTTTGACCAACCCGCAATTAGTTTAGCAATTCTATGTGATACTAACCGTGAATGGCGACCCAACAATTACAGTTACCACTATCCCCACACTCGCTTAAATTTTGAATTTGGTATCAGTAAGCTTTTAGATTACGGAAACAGTTGGCAGGATTTAGAAAATAGCAATAATCCTTTTGCTACAGTTGTTATGGCGCATTTGAAAACCCAGCAAACACGCTCATCACCCGCAGAACGTAAAATTTGGAAATTCAGCTTGATTCGCAGGTTATACGATTTAGGGTTACAAGAGCAGGATATTCGCAACCTCTATCGATTCATCGACTGGGTTATGATTTTACCAAAAGCATTGGAAAGTCAATTGTGGGAAGAATTTAAACAATTTGAGCAGGAGCGGACTATGAGATATGTCACTACAGGTGAGCGCATCGGCTACGAGCTTGGAAAAGAAGAAGGAAGACAAGAAGGAAGACAAGAAGGTGAACAAGTTATTATTTTGAAAATACTTAAACGGCGAGTAGGAGAATTATCGCCAGAACTAAAAGAGCGTATCCAATCTCTTTCTTCTAATCAATTAGAAACTCTTAGTGAAGCTTTGTTAGATTTTACTTCTATGGAAGATTTACTTAACTGGTTGCAATCCCATCAAGTAACCTAAGACACTCAACCCCAATAATCCAACTGTCAACCAATCACCCCAACGGACATACAAAGTCTGGGTTTGTCGTCTGTATATAGTTTCGGCGTGGGTTTCGTAGGTATTATATCCAGACATCCATAGAGTTCTACCGTGAGGATCTACAAAGGCTGAATATCCTGTATTAGTCGCCCGGACTGACCATCTATCGGTTTCAATTGCCCGCATCATATCTAAGGCGTGATGCTGGAATGGCATGGAGGGGCTGTAATGGGCATCGTTAGAAGAACTGAGGATAAATTGCCCACCCGCAGCAGCTTGACGACGAAAGATTTCTGGGAAAGCTGAATCGTAGCATATGCCTGCGATCGCCTGACCGAATGGCGTGTCAAATATCTGATTTGTGGAACCGGGAACTTGGTGTTCGTTCAGTGGTGATAAGCGCTGAATTATCCCGCCTAAAATGTTTTCAAAGGGAATATATTCACCTAAGGGTACTAATTTGCTTTTGTCGTAACGACTGAAAACTTCACCTTTCCCTGTGAAGGTAAATAAGCTATTAGTGTAGCTGCGTCCCCGTTCTCCAAATGCTCCAATCCACGCAACTATGTTTTTTTCTTTTATTGCTTTTACTAAGTTGGTGTTTGGTAAGTCGCGCTGGAAAAAAGGTAGGGCGCCTTCTGGGGTGAGGACTGCTTCTACGCCTTGGTCTACTAAAGTGTAATACCCATCGGTGTAGCCTGCGATCGCTCGTCGCAAACCTTCGGGTATGAGTTTGATTTTGTTGGGGATATTACCTTGGATGATGCCGACTTTTAAGGCTGTTGCTGCTGGTTGGTCTAGGGGACGTGTGTATAAGTAAAATCCTGTTAGGTGTAAGGTAATTAGTAGTCCTATGGCGATGGCTAGGTTTTTATTAACTAACCGCCCGCGCGCAGCGATGCCCGTAAGGGCTGTAGGCGCAGAGGACGCGGAGGAGTTTTTGCTGTTGATGCAGCCTTCGGCTATTAAGCCGTTGATGGCAACGATGGCGGCTGTAATGGTGTTGGGGCCGGAGAGTTGACCGAGGTGTAAAATTACTAGGTTGTGTGGGCTTTGGGTGTAAGCCAGTGAACTCCACCACAAGGGGCCTGCACTCCACAGGCTTTCTAAGCCGCACCAAATGGCTGTACCCATGAGAATACGTAGCCAGGATTTTTGGTTAGACAGACGAGTCATGCAAGTTGCCCACAATGCAACGAGTAATCCTCCATATAGGCTGACAAATGACCAACAAAATAAAGTGATTGCTAAAGCTGGTAGCCAAGGAACGCCTAACCAATCCATTGGATATATGCCGGTAATCCAGGAGAGGGCGACGCCGTGATAGCCGACACCCCAAGTCAGGGCAAAGAGATGGGGAGATAATTTTTGGGATTTGGCAGTAACAACTAATACCCACAGGGGGGCTAGGGCTATCCATGCCAAAAACCATGCACCAGTAGGGGCTACGGTTAGCCCCATGAGAATGCCACTACCTAAAGAAATTAAGTAAGGGAGTAAGTTTGTTAACTTCTCCCTCTGATTTTTACTCAGCTTCTTCCACATCAACTGTATCGGGAGGAACTATGGCTACACCGTTAATAGCGTCATCTTCATCGAGGCGCTGCACTCTGACGCCAGTTGCCGAGCGCGATTGGATGGAAATCGCATTCACTGCCTGACGGATGATAATACCGCGATTGGTTACCATCATGATTTCATCATCATCGTTGTTGACGATGCGGAGGGTAGCTAATTTATCTTTAGTTTTACGGTTTTTGAATTTGGTGGCCATTAGACCTTGACCGGCACGGTTTTGTAGTCGGAATTGGGCAACTGGTACGCGTTTGCCGTAGCCACCCATTGTAATTACTAATACCCAGGGGCCTATACTGCCGTGTCCTGGTACTTCTGTGGTTTCTTCTAGATTTTCGCTGTCTTCGGTTTGCTCTGCGCTAACGCTATCGGTGGCGATTTCTATGGCTGGCTCCGCGCTGACGCTATCGATGTCTGCTTCTTCTGTGTTTAAGGTATCAAGAATGGCTGCGGGGAGAATGTCCATGCCTACGAGTTCATCTCCATTCTTCAGTTTCATGGCTCTCACTCCGCGAGTTGCTCTACTTAAAGGACGCAACTGCTCATGGGTACATCTAAAGTGAATCGCCATCCCTAACCGAGAACCAATAAGTATGCTGTCCTCGACTCTAGCGCGTCGCACCCATCGCAGTTGATCGCCTTCTTCTAAGGAAATAGCAATTAAGCCATTGGCACGAATATTACTAAATGCGGCTAATTCGGTTTTCTTAATATTGCCACCTTTGGTGAGCATGACCAAATATTCTTCTTTGGAAAACTCGTCTACGGGGACAATGGAGGTGATTTTTTCTTCTTTAGGAATTGGCAGCATTTGCACAATGGGTGTACCGCGACTGGTACGGGAACTCACGGGAATTTGATAAGCTTTTAAGCAGTAAACGACGCCGCGATCGCTAAAGAATAAAACGCTGTCATGATCGCAGCAAGTTAAAAAATGCTCGATAGTATCATCATCTTTGACCTTGGCTGCGGCTTTGCCTCTGGTAGCGCGGCTTTGGGCTTCAAAGGTGTTGACAGGCATCCGTTTAATGTAACCTTGCTCTGTCAGGAGAATAATGGCTTTTTCATTGGCAATTAAGTCACGCTCATCTATTTCCCCTTCTCCTGGTAAAATTACTGTGCGTCGGGGTGTAGCGAAACTAGTTTTGAGTTCGCCAATCTCGGTTTCAATAATTTCGAGTATCCGTTCTCGCCGAGCCAAGATATCTTGCAAGTCGGCAATCTGGGTTTGTAAGTCTTCGTGTTCGTGACGAATTTTATCTGCTTCTAGGGCAGTCAAACGCCGCAGTTGCATCTGCAAAATGGCATCAGCTTGTACTTCCGAAAGCCCGTAGGTGGTAATTAATTCACCTTTAGCTGTGGGTGCATCGGGTGCATGGCGAATTAGGGCAATAATTGCATCTAATTGGGACAGGGCAATCAATAAACCCTGTAAAATATGGTCGCGGGCCTCGGCTTTACGGAGTTCGTAGAGGGTACGTCTGGTAATGGCTTCGATGCGGAAATCTAGGAAAACCTCTAAGAATTTCTTGAGGTTGAGGATTTCGGGTTTACCATTCACCAACGCCAACATATTGGCCCCAAAGTTGGCTTGTAGTGGGGTTTGTTTGTAGAGGTTGTTGAGGACTACACGGGGATAGGCATCGCGCTTGAGTTCGATGACGATTCTCATGCCGTCACGATCGCTTTCGTCCCGGATATCTGCAATTCCTTCTAGCCGCTTTTCGTTCACCATGTCGGCGATTTTTTCAATCAACGCCGCTTTGTTGGTTTGGTAGGGCAATTCGGTAATAATAATTGCGTCTCTATCCGGTCGTCCCCGTTGTTCTACGGTTTCAATGGTGGCGACGCCCCGCATGGTAATGGAACCACGTCCTGTGGTGTAAGCTTCCCGAATGGCAGATGTTCCCAAAATTTGCGCCCCGGTGGGAAAGTCTGGCCCTTGGATATACTCCATTAACTCCAGATCGGTGATTTCTGGGTTGTGAATTAGTGCCACCAAGCCATCGATCAATTCACCTAAGTTGTGGGGCGGAATATTTGTCGCCATACCCACGGCAATCCCCGAAGAACCATTCAGCAGCAATTGGGGGATGCGTGATGGCAAAACTGTCGGTTCTTGTTGGGAACCGTCAAAGTTATCGATAAAGTCTACGGTTTCTGATTCGATGTCTTGCAGTAGGGACAGACTGGTTAAAGCTTGCAAGCGACATTCTGTGTATCGCATTGCCGCTGGCGGGTCATTGTCCACTGAACCGAAGTTACCATGCCCGTTAATCAGAGGCGATCGCATGGAAAAATCCTGTGCCATCCGCACCAGGGCATCATACACTGCTGTATCGCCGTGGGGGTGATACTTACCCAATACTTCCCCCACCACACGGGCGCATTTCCGAAACGGGCGATCGTGAAGCAGACCCAACTCGTGCATGGCGTAGAGGATGCGACGATGCACAGGTTTCAGACCATCCCTGGCATCTGGCAGCGCCCGACCCACAATAACACTCATGGCGTATTCCAGATAAGACTGGGACATTTCGTTCCGCAGATCCGTCGGGATAATCCTCTCCTGTGAGGTTGTCATAACCTAAAAAACTCCAAAAACGTAGATTTTAACCCTTACAGTTGTCCAGACGCAAAATTATTCTCAATTAGTATCGAATAATTGCTATATTTTGCTACAATTCTAACATATATAGTTTTTAGTTGCCGAATATTCAAGTGACATAAAAATCAAAAGTAAAAATTTTAAAGCTAGAATCATATATCTATTTTTATATTGTTGTTTATAAACAGCCAATTTTTATTTTTTTATATATTTAATTAATAGATATGAAATTATATTTTCACTTCAAAAATAGTTTGACATATACTATTAAATACACAATATCATAACTGTAAAATTCAAAAGTATTAATAAAAAAATATTGGATGCTCCTGATTAGATAAGTAGCAGAAATAAATAATCCTTTAACCAAGCAGTAGAAGGAGAAAATAGCTTGTTTGTTAATTTGGCACAACTAGTAATTAATCACAGTATTTCAGGACTTACGCACTCGCTACGAAAATCAAGGCTTTGAGATTGCTTCCCTAGGGTCGCAATGACGAAAAGACGTAGTTGGTTACGTAAGTCCTGTATTTTAACTAATTAACAATATAAATCATTTAGATATGCCCTTTTATAGATTGACAAAATCTATATTGTCTAAATTAAATATGAATCTAATTTTTATATTTCATCGTCTAGAACGTAAGTAAATTAAGAATCTTGAGCGATTTACGACAATATCAGATAGGAAGTTTTCTCATTTAATTATGTGCAGCGATTACCTATATTTACATTAATCAAAATAATCTCTATCTTTTTCAGTAACTTGAATAAATCAGTTATTTTAAATACAACCGCATATAAAATTGGTATCAGTTAGTATAGCGAGGAGTGAGAATGTCAAATCGTCATTCATCTTCCATATCTTCTGATTCCACTGCTTCCCAGCACTCACCATCTCCCCGGCGATCATCTAGGCGACGATGGCGGATTGTCTCATTTATTCTATTGGTGTTGGTAGCAGCATTAGTATCAGTACTAGCATTAGGACGTTTTAGCCTTGCTTATCTTCCCCCACAAACAGCCGTACTCAACCCAGAAACCCAGAAATGGCTGTAATAGATGAAGCTTATGATGTCTGGGGACAAAGCATTACAACAGCCCAAGCTGAGAATTTATTAGCAACAGAACAAGGACAACAAACGCTTTCCTCAGCCAATGGTGCAGTTGAGGTGACTGATGAACTGGTGCAGTTAGGAAGAGAAACCTTCTACCAGGAAACCTTCAATAGTGAGCGCTTTTTTACCGATGTAGTCGGCTGGCTAGATGGGGGAATTGGTTTTGGGGACTATGTACAAGCAATTATCGGGCTAGGCGGTCGTGGTACTGATAACTTACAAGTTCGCCTCAGTCGTGATGTCACAGTTGGTGGACAAAACTTTGAGCGCGGTACAGTTCTGGATACAGGGATTGATGTTGCACGTGGGGCATTTGTGCCTATTGGTGCCAAAATTAGCTACGACCGAGGACAGATTCGCTTAGGTCTGACTTGTGCTGTTTGCCACTCAGCTTTTGATCCTGACTCGGGACGCGTTATAGATGGAGTCACAAATCAAAATTTGAATGCTGGGTTAATCTTGGCCATGGCATCAAATTCAGCTGCTTATTTTACTCATACGGGTGTAGATGTGCGGGAATTGCTGCAAGGAAACGAAGTCATGACGTTACCTGATGGAACTCAGCAAACTCTTCCCGATCAACAAGCTTTAGAAGCCCAATAATCGTGCCGTAGGATATATAGATATTGATATGCGATCGCACAAATACCTGTGGCTCATCAAGAAGATATTACTCAATCCTTGGCACGAACTGTTTTATATCAACTGGGTGTAGAACTCAAAGCCCGCTTTACCAGCTTTGGCGGTTGGGAAATGCCTGTACAATTTTCTGGTATTAGTCACGAACACGCGGCGGTGAGAAATGACGCTGGTATGTTTGATATTTCCCACATGGGTAAATTTACCCTAGAAGGTCAACATTTAATTGACCAACTTCAGCGTTTAGTACCTTCGGACTTACAGCGGTTACAACCAGGTCAAGCACAATACACCGTGTTGTTAAATCCCCAGGGCGGTATTATTGACGACATTATTGTTTATTATCAGGGAGAAGATCATACTGGTACACAAAGAGCTGCGATCGTTGTTAACGCGGCAACCACTGATAAAGACAAAACATGGCTATTACAAAACCTTGATTTAAATCAGGTACAGTTCCAAGACCTTTCACCAGAAAAAGTATTAATTGCTGTCCAAGGGCCAACAGCACTTAAATATCTCCAACCTTGGGTACAAGAAGACTTACAACCAATTCCCGCTTTTGGACATTTACAAGCCACCATTCTGGGTCAACCTGCCTTTGTCGCTCGTACAGGGTACACAGGAGAAGATGGCTTTGAAGTGATGCTAGACCCCAATGAGGGCAAGCAATTATGGCAAAAGCTTCATCAAGCTGGTGTCACTCCTTGCGGATTGGGTGCCAGAGACACCCTCAGATTAGAAGCCGCAATGGCACTCTACGGGCAAGACATTGACGACAACACAACCCCTTTAGAGGCTGGTTTGGGCTGGCTAGTTCACCTTGATACCAAAGGTGATTTTATCGGTCGGGAAGTTTTAGCACAGCAAAAAGCCGATGGGGTGCAACGCCGACTCATCGGCTTACAAATGCCAAGCCGGAATATTGCCCGTCATGGCTACCCAGTTTTATCAGCAGGGCAAGTGGTGGGAGAGGTGACTAGTGGAACTTTATCGCCTACACTGGGTTATCCCATTGCCTTAGCTTATGTTCCTACCCAGCTAACAAAAGTGGGACAGCCGCTAGAAGTAGAAATCCGTGGTAAAGCTTATCCCGGTGTTGTGGTGAAACGCCCCTTTTATCGTTCAAAAAATCGTGTCACCAATTGATATCCTTTGATGTTTTTAAGGAATAATGTGATTTGAGTTACTCAATCTACAGTATGGTTAATTACCAACCATCACTTGAATGACTTTTGGGGCGTTAATTATTTTGATTTGGAAAGGTAAGTGATATGTCGTTTGAATATCCTCAGGATTTTAGATACCTGGATACTCATGAATACGTAAGACTAGATGGTGAAATTGCTACCATCGGCATTACTGAGTTTGCAGTAGACCAAATGGGCGATGTCGTATTTTTGGAACTTCCAGACATTGGTGACCTTCTTACTAAAGGAGACACTTTTGGTTCAATTGAATCTGTCAAAGCTGTAGAAGACCTGAATGCACCAGTGACCGGCACAGTCATAGAACGCAATGAAGCTTTAATTGAATCTCCCGAAGAAGTAGCAGACGATCCCTACGGTGAAGGCTGGTTCTTAAAAGTGCGTGTCAATGATCCCGATGAAGTGCTGGATGCTTTGACGGCGGATGAGTATCGCGCCCAGGTGGAGGGGGAGTAAGGAAATAGCTACTGGACTGACAAGCCGAAAATAGTGCATTAAACGTAGGTTGGGTCAAGCGCAACGCAACCCAATGCTGCCAATAATGTTGGGTTTCTTCACGTCAACCCAACCTACAATTTTTTGCATCATTTTAAGCTTGTCACCCGTTAAGGAGAGGAATGGAAGCGGGTTTTTAAAATCCGTCGAACTCACGTTCCTTTTAACTTTTGAGACGATAAGCAAGTGCAACCCATTCGTTTAAGCGTTCACAATCACTCACCTCGAATCCTGCTTCAGTTAAGGCTGAGGTGACATTTTCTTCATTATCTGTAGTAAAGCCGGCAGTAATTAGCCATCCTGGTTGTGCTTCAGTTTGACGTAGCGCTTGCCGAAAGTCATCAGCAAGGGCAATATGTACCCGTGCTAAAACATTCGCAGCAATCAAATCAAATGTGTCTTTTGCTGCAATCTTTGCCACATTATTCACTGTGTTCCCACCCATCCAATGCCCCATTTCGCTACCACATCCCAGGCTACCTTGCATCACCTGTACTTGCGCCCCTACACCATTAAGACGTACAACTTCCTGAGTTGCTTGTACTGCAACACTGTCATTATCAAGAGCTAAGACATTAGCACCAAGTTTTGCCATTGCTACACTCAAAATACCTGAACCTGAGCCAAAGTCTAGCACATCCATATCAGGGACAATGTACCGTTCTAGTAATTGCAGACTAACAATGGTTGCTGGATGTAACCCACTGCCAAAGGCGAGAGTTTTCTTGAGTTTTAAAGTGATTTTATCTGCTGTCTCAGATTGATTGGGTGTATCCGAATTTACGACAACAAATCGTTGCCCAATTTCATGTACCAGTGGTTTCAGTACATCCGTATTTTTTTCTGCCACTATAGAAGTCTGAATAGCTGTTGTCAAACCAGTACGCTGTAAAGATGAAAGCAAATTCTCAATTTTTTCTACACGCGTCCGGGAACTGACATCGTAGGGTAAATATAAGCGAATCGTAAATGACCAATCAGAATGAGCCGAGTCCGATTCAGCATATTCTGTAATATAAACATCGTTAATATCAATAGTCTCAGCCAGCAGCGTACAAACCCAATCAACCGCTTCATGAGTTGTATCGAGACTTAATTCCATCCAAGACATATGATTTTCCTACTTATATGCTTTCAACAAGCCTTGGCGACGACTAGCCCACCAAGCAAATCCAGCACCAGTCACAAACATTAACAGACTGTAAATTGCCGCAGGAATAGCCATTGTGGGGGTATTGAGTAGTGTCGGCGTAGAGGCGATCGCAATGGCTAAAGTCCCATTTTGAATGCCCACTTCTACTGTAATTGCTGTAGCCGCTTTTTCTCCCAATCGGCTTAAAGTGGCGATGGCTAAACCTAAAGCCATTGTCACCACATTCAAAGCCAAAGTCACCCAGCCTACATCTATGATGTAAGAAATAACATTATCTCGTTCTCGCAACAGCACCCCAGTAATTACCACCGCCAAGAAAAATAAAGACAGCCATTTTACAGGTTTATCTGCTTTGTCTGCTATTCCCGGTGCATACCGCTTGGCTATCATGCCAATTGCTACAGGTATAAGTGTAATTACTGCTATCTGCAAAACTGTACTTAAGAAAGGTAACTGTAGGGTTGTCCCTTCCCCTAAAAATGTCTGCATTGATAAATTGATTACCAAAGGAATGGTAAAAACTGTAATTAAACTACTAATGGCTGTCAAAGTCACAGACAGAGCAACATCTCCACCAGCCAAAAACGTAATCATATTAGAAGTAGGGCCACCGGGACAGGCTGCTAAAATCATCACACCTACAGCTAATTGTGGCTCCAGGGGAAACACAGAAGCAATGCCAAAACCCATAATCGGCAACATAATTAACTGCGCCACCAAGCCAATCACCACAGCTTTGGGATAGATCACAACTCGCTTGAAGTCATCTAAAGTCAAGGTTAACCCCATACCTAGCATGATGATAAATAAAGCTAGGGGCAGAAAAACAGCCGTCAGAAAGTTGGATTCCATCCTTAACCCGCATTTGTCACAATAAAATTCCCTTTGGATTGTACCGTGTTATCACTTAAATTCCCGCCATTGCCTGGAGGCGATAAAAACTGTTTGATGGGGTCAAAATTCTCTGCATCAGGGATGATATACCTGCAAAATTAGTTATGGGAAACTAAAACAGTCACAATATCTTGATGATCACAAGTTATGAGAAGTTTATTACAACTTGAAAGATCTAATGACCTTAACTCACGTTCTTCAGCAAAAGGTAAGAACTATGAAGATGTTTTAGTTGTCGGTCAGCCATTGCAAATTTCTTTAAAAAATCTGGCGCCTGCTGAGGACGCAATTGTGACTTTCAAAATACAAGGAGAAATCGAAGTTTACTCTAGCTCCAATCAACTCCTGAATAGACAAACTCCGGTTCCTCTCCAGGAAATTCCAGAGATTACCCTTTTAGCGAGAACCTTTAGTGATCAGCCAAAAGACCGCTGTTTACAAATAACTTTTCAAAATGATGCTGGTAATCAACTCAGTCAAGTGCAAATCAAACTAACTTGTCTGCGGATTTGTCTAGATGTGGATGCAGATCGAGATGGAGTTATAGAAGAAAATAATCCTCATAAAGGGGATTGGCAATGGGGAATTAATAATCATGGTGCCATTTTATTAGTCAATAGCGATCGTGACCTTATTCATGCTGATGGTCGGCATGATGGTGAAGATAATTATATTAAAGGACTGCTGGATCTCAAAGATTTTAGTTTTATGATGGTTCGCAAAGTTGGTTTAAGAACTTTACCTTCTGGATGCGAACTTTACTTATCAGTTAATCAAGATACCGCCAAACGTATTCGTATTTATGACGAAGTAGATAGAAGTGGCTATGAGTTAATAGGCCCTCGCAGAAACAAAGCAAAAATTAGAAATACCGACCGAGATATTATCCTGGCCATTGAGGGGCTAACTTATCCAGATTTTGACTTTGATGGCATAGTTGAGATTAGTTTAAATCTCATGAAAGAGGGAAAAATTATTTACAGCGATCGCGTGGTTTTTCGAGTTGCGCCTTGGATGATGACTCCTAATACTTTACCGCCAATTACTGTCTTTGTTTCTCGTTTATCTACAGGAGTTAATGCAGAATTTATTGAGGAACTGAGAAAAGTTGTAGGTAAAGCCGACGCGCAACTAGATCCTGTGCCTTTTGAGTTTCATCAAGATGATCCTTGGATGCGAGACGAAATTGAAGTTGGTTATACTCAAGCACCGGGACAGATGATGCACGTAGTACTTGATTCGCCACGCGATCGCGGATTAATTCACTTCGCCCAACGCAAATTACTAGGAATTGACTTTGGTTATGTGACCCGTAAAAGCCGCCATGAACCTACAAAATTAGACTCTTTTGGAAATTTAGAAGTTTCTCCACCAGTCACAGTAAATGGTGTGAATTATCCCTTCGGACGTTTGATATTTGGGGGAACACGTAAAGAAATTATTCCTCAGCCACGTCGGATGTTAAAAGTATTGCGAGACTTTTTTTACGCCCAAAAAATTCAAGCCCCTTTGGAAATATTTTCCGACTGGCTGAGTGTAGGTCACATTGATGAATTTATGACCTTTGTTCCTGCTCCTAACCCTAAAGGTTTTAAACTACTTTTAGCTAGTACTGGTAAGTGTTATGAACTGCTCAACCGCTTACGCAATGACGGACATTCTCAGGTATTATTGCGGCAAGGAAAACGGCTTTATCACAAACCTGCCGATATTAGTGTGAATGATATTCTTGAGAATGAAAAATTAACTCGTGATAACCAACAGTTTCAGGAATATATTAACTGGAATCGAGGTGTTTTGAAACAAGAACTAGGTTTAGAGGAAGAAGATATTATCGATTTACCTGCTTTGTTTCAAGATAATGGCGATGGACGAGCCGAAACTTTTTTCCCCAATATGGTTAATATGATTGCTCTCAAACAGCATCTTGCTATTCCTAAACCATTTGGGCCGAAAGTAAATGATCAATGTCAATTTGAAGCCTACGTGAAAGAGGTTTTAGAACATTTGAGTTTAGTTTGTCACTTTATCGATGATTGGGAACCTTATTTTCGAGGTGGCGGGGAAATTCATTGTGGTACTAATACCAGCCGACAACCTTTTGTTCAAAAATGGTGGGAGACGGAACCGATCTTTTTTAACTAAGGCCGACAAAACTAATTATCGCTCTTTTTTATAGATGTACTTAAACCCACAGTTTGTTAGCCTGTGGGCATTTTTATCACAGGGGTTGACTTACTATTGAGTAGATACAGTTAAAACCTGCGGTGGTGTTGCATCTGGGGGATAGATAAAGTCTACCTCTACTAATCTGCGATCGCCTGGTTTCATATTCAGTAAAACCAAGGGTTCTCCTGGTTGACCTCTTCTTTGAACTAAATGAGTCAATTGAGTTTGAGGACGACCTTGATCATCTCGGTAACGTACCCGCACCGAACCCCGGAAAAATACTTGAGGTGCTGTTGTGGTAAAAAAGCGTAATCCCTGTTTCGTCAAATTATCTTCTTTGATTGGTGTTTGCACAGATACACTCACTTTTTGAGCATTTTGTGTCGTGTTGTGCAAAGGCAACTTAATACTATATTGAATGCCATAGTTGCCATGAGCGCGATAGGCGGTATCGGGATAACGTACCAGCATATTAGCACTTTGGATTTGATTAGTTCCTAAAGTACCACCATGCAAGCTACTTAGAGGGTAGGAAAACGCTTGTCCGGCTTGGGGAATGGTTAAATACCTAGCCTGGGGACCATCCACCACAAAGGATCTCCACTGAGAACCTTGAGCAACACCGGCTACACGTCCATAAATTCTCGGTTGATTAGAGTCCAAGGGTGTAGGAACTCGATCTCGTGGAGTTGATAATTCACCAGTTTGCAGTAAATTTTGCCATTCTTCTAAAGTCGGTGCGCGTTCACTCCCATCAGCATTTTGACGGGCAAATAAAGCCATACTAGCCGCATAAACTGTGCCACTACTCCGCAACCGCATCAATGTAGAGCGACCATTTAAAGGCGGTGTGAGTTCTCTCACAGGAATAGGCAGATTTAGCAACATCTGACTTTCCCCTGGGGGAATGACAATTTGGGCTGGGAAAGATGCTTGTCGTCGTCCCCGCAATACATCAGATACAGCGCGATCGCCTGGCCCCGCAAAAATATTACCTAAGATATTCCGACTTTGAGCTGGTAGTTGAATAAATGGTGCATCTGGTTGACTTAAATAACTCGCCCCTTGCAAAATATCCACCGTCACTGCTTCCGACCCAGGGTTATGCAGCATAATTCCTATATGCAGCGATCTTAAATCCTCCGGTGGTTCCGCCCTCGCCACATGGTGGGCAAAAACATCAAATCGCCCCCGAAACGGATAATTTAAATGGGCTTCTGGTACTTTTTTACCATCTGCGGGAAAAGTCGAAAGTAAAATTCCTTCTTTTAAGACCAATTCTGGACTATTGCTGTTAAAAACAGGCACAGTATCCAGTTGTCCCGGTAAAGGACGGACTTGTTGAGTTTGTACCACTTCTTCGGGGGGTGGCGTAGCTGGTGTTGATTGAGCGAGTGTGAAACCAAGTAATAATGACAACATAATACTTAGAAAAATGCTTCCCCATAGAGACGCTGACGACTTTATGAAAGTGCCAGATTGTTAATAATTAATAAGAAGTCTGCCAAAATGCCTGGCAAATTCTCTGAATTTAGCACGGGAACATGGACAAAAATACATGGTGTTGCCAGTTGATTTTGACACAAGTAGTTCAAAACGGAATAGTAAAGACCCTCACAAACAAATTTACCGCAGTCGTAACTAATCTCAATTGCTGTTGCTCCTGTTACTAATTTTTCCAACTCAACAACTGGATGCAAAACACTTTCTTTGCAGCTAGCAACCGCTTCCAGACTGAGTTTTGTCCTACTAGCAGCCATACCGCAACAAATAATGTAATGAGGTTGAAGTTCAGATATTTTTTGAATTACCTGCAAACTTGCCAGATCAACATCCACAGGTAAGCGCCGCAAAAATTTCAAATCATGAGGGAGCGAGTCAACTTTTAGCACTTCCAGTAATAAATCATCCGAAGAATTTGACTGTTGATCACTCAACCAAATCTCAAAAGAAGTTAATAGTATTCTTTTCGCCATAAGAAATATTATTTAAAATAGAAACACCCTCCATAATAAATTTACAAGGAGCCGGTTAATGCCAGTCATTGCAGTCGTAGATTACGATATGGGAAATTTGCACTCAGTCTGCAAAGGTTTAGAAAAAGCTGGAGCAACTCCTAAGATTACTCATGCTGCTAAAGATTTAGCGCTGGCAGATGCAGTAGTATTGCCAGGAGTAGGGGCATTTGATCCCGCAGTCCAACATTTGCGATCGCGTGATTTAGAACAACCCATTAAAGATATCATCGCCTCTGGTAAACCATTCTTAGGTATCTGTTTGGGATTGCAAATTTTATTTGAATCCAGTGCCGAAGGAACTCAACCAGGACTGGGAATTATCCCCGGAAAAGTGCGCCGCTTTCGTCCAGAACCAGGCATTACTATTCCCCACATGGGATGGAATCAACTAGAAATGACGCAACCAAAAAGTCTTTTATGGGAGCATTTGCCAGCTAATCCTTGGGTATATTTTGTGCATTCTTATTATGTTGACCCAACTGATCCTCAAGTTCGTGCAGCAACTGTTACCCACGGTACTCAAACTATCACAGCTGCCATAGCCAAAGAAAACCTGACAGCAGTGCAATTCCACCCGGAAAAATCCTCTAATATCGGATTGCAAATCCTGTCTAATTTTGTTGCCCAAGTCCGCGAAAAAATCGCTGCATAATCCAACTTTTAATTTGAAATTTTGTCGTTTGTTATTTGTCCTTTGTCATGGTTTTTCCAATGACTGTTGACCAATGGCCAATGACTAATGACCAATGACTAATAATCAATGACACTGAGAATTTACGGGAATCGCCAGATAAAAACTTTACCAGGGCAAGCTACTAGACCCACCAGTGCGCGGGTAAGAGAAGCAGTGTTCAACATTTGGCAAGGAAGAATTGTCGGTTGTCGCTGGCTAGATGTGTGTACTGGTACTGGTTCAATGGGTGCAGAAGCATTGTGTAGAGGAGCCAGCTTAGTAGTAGGAATAGAAAAATCTAGTCGAGCCTGTGCCATTATTCAACAAAACTGGCAGCAGGTAGCGCATGACGAACAACAATGGAAACTCAGGCGGGGAGATGTCATTCAGCAGTTAAAAAACCTATCAGGCCAGCAGTTTGACAGAATTTACTTTGATCCACCTTATGCTAGTGAATTGTATCAGCCAGTGTTAGAGGCGATCACTCATCATAATTTGTTAGCAGTGCATGGTGAAATAGCCGTAGAACACAATCCCCAAGGTTGGACACCGCCAGTCATACCCACTTGGGCAATTTGCCGTCAAAAGGTTTACGGTAATACCGCCCTGACTTTCTATGGAATTATCGATGATGGGAAGAAAACTGAAGAAAGATAAAGCAATTAGCCAAATACGAAAAATTCGCCACACAATTTCTGAGGAGTATGAACACGACCCCAAGAAGTTGGCCAATTATTACATTGAACTTCAGAAGCAATATCCCTATCTCGCTTGGCTATTATGCAGAAAGTACGACAAATGAGAACAAGCTAAGAAGTTGCTATGCCAAAAAGGAGCATAATTAAGTGAAAATCAAAGCAATCATTCATTCGGCTGAAGAAGGTGGCTATTGGGCTGAAGTACCTGCACTTCCTGGTTGTATTACCGAAGGGGAAACAATGGATGAGGTCATAGCTAATTTAAAAGATGCTATTGAAGGTTGGCTTGATGTTGCTAATCATCGTGATGGTGACTATGACGAGTGAATCCTAGGTACAGCATAATAATAAAAGAAAACTATATGCTTCATAAATATGAGCCAGTATACAAGGCAAGTAATTTTATATAGGGATGAAGATGATTATTGGGTTGTGGAGTGTCCAAGCTTGAAAGGATGTATTAGCCAGGGAAAAACGAAAGAAGAGGCTTTGTCAAACATTAAGGAGGCTATTGTAGGCTACGTGACTGCCTTAGAGGAAGATGGCTTATCTGTGCCGGAAGACAAGTTTGAAACATTCCTGGTGGTGGTGTGAGTAAATTGCCCAGTATTTCGGGAAAAGATTGTATCAAGGTGCTAGAAAAAATTGGTTTCTATCAAAAACGTAGAGAAAGCAGTCACATTATTATGCGAAGAGATGAGCCGTTTACTCAAGTTGTTGTTCCAGATCACCCAGAATTAGCTAGAGGTACACTACGGGCTATTATTCGAGATGTTGGACTGAGTATTGAAGAATTTATGTCATTGCTTTAACTATAGCCGCCAGTTTATATTAATTCTCTGTCAAAAGCAATGGTAGTGCATTACAGCCCTAAGGCATCTGGAATTGGGGGATGAGGAAGATGAGTGACGAGTAATTCTTCAGAAACTCCTCATCTTCCTCTACCTAAGCATGGGCTTGACGCCCCACTAAGTTATTAACCCCCCAACTCGTTAGGGCGCTTGTATTGCTTATAAGCAGCGTAAAACAGCCCAGCAAGGGTAACAACAATCAGACCAAGAACAATACCTGAGAGCAGGGGTTCAACCACTTTAAATCTCCTGTTTGCAATTATTCAATATTCGTTACTAGTTTTGATTTTACCAAATTGCGGATGAATCCCTCGCCCTACAGTGTTTTTAGGCAACAAATGATTAGGAAAAATTTATAAATTGTGCTTGCAGACACCATCAAGAACTTTTAAGCTATGTGTAGGAAATAAAAAATTCTTAGTAAACCTCAACATTGACAGCAAACCTTTTGGATAACCAGATTACCAAACCAGAAACCCTGATTCAGTGGATCGCCTCGTTGGCTCTGGTGATACTGCTAGCAGTCCTTTTGGGCATTTTTGGTGTTCAAATGGTTCGAGCATCTGATCCTTATGTCAAAAGTGTTCTTACCCTGACAGGAGATCAAGTTCAAGGACATGCGATTTTTCAAATTAACTGTGCTGGTTGTCATGGACTAGAAGCTGATGGTCTTGTAGGCCCCAGTTTGCAAAATGTATCTAAGCGCAAGTCACGATACAAACTGATTCGTCAAGTTATTAGTGGCGACACCCCGCCAATGCCCAAATTTCAACCCAGTGAGCAAGAAATGGCAGACCTGTTAAGCTATTTGGAGACTTTATAGTTTATTTAAGTTATTAAAGTCAGATAATGCTTGATTTGGCAACTATTTTGTAATTCCCACGGCTTTAAGTTGTGGGATTCTTGGTGAAATGAGGTAACCTTTGCAACTTTTCTTGGGCGATCGCCACGATTTGAGAAAAATTCGATATAAAATCTAAAACTTAAAATCAAAAATCACAATGGCACAGCTAACTCCCAATTCTAGTTTTAGTTTGACTCTGCGCTTACAAATTCCCAATCGTGTGGGGATGTTAGCATCAATTACCCAGGCGATCGCAACTAGTGGTGGTAATCTCGGTCAAATTGATTTAATCGAGCAAACTCGCCACGAATCTACCCGCGATATCACTGTAGATGCTGCTAGTACTGAACATGCAGAAACAATTGTCCAAGCAGTCAAAGCATTACCAGATATTAAAGTCCTCAGTGTCTACGATCGCACTTTTAATTTGCATCGCGGTGGCAAAATCAGCATTGCTAGCAGAATTCCCCTCAAGAGTGTATCTGATTTAGCAATGGCCTACACACCGGGAGTTGGTCGCATTTGTACCGCCATCGCCCAAGACCCAGAGGAAGTTTACAATTTAACTATTAAACAAAATACTGTAGCCATTGTTACTGATGGTAGCGCCGTTTTAGGTTTGGGAAATCTCGGCCCGTCTGCTGCTTTACCAGTGATGGAAGGTAAAGCCATGCTCTTCAAAGAATTTGCCGGCTTAGATGCTTTTCCCATCTGTCTGGATACCCAAGATACAGATGAAATTGTCCGCACAGTCAAAAATCTCGCACCGGTGTTTGGTGGTGTAAATTTAGAGGATATTGCTGCTCCCCGTTGCTTTGAAATTGAAAAAAGATTGCGTCAGGAATTAGATATCCCAGTTTTTCATGATGACCAACATGGTACAGCCATTGTCACCTTAGCAGCGTTATTTAACGCCTTAAAGTTAGTACATAAATCCATCACCGAAATCCGCATTGTAATTAATGGTGCAGGGGCTGCGGGAGTGGCCATCGCCCGGTTACTTCGCAAGGCTGGGGCTGAAAAAATTTGGATGTGTGATTCCAAAGGCATTATCTCCACCAGTCGCACCGATTTGACCGCAGAAAAGCAGGAATTTGCCGTAAAAGCCCAGGGGACTTTGGGGGGTGCAATGCAAGGTGCAGATGTGTTTATCGGCGTTAGCGCACCGGGAGTTTTAACCCCAGAAATGGTACAGTCAATGGCCAAAGACCCCATTGTGTTCGCAATGGCTAATCCCATTCCCGAAATCCAGCCAGAATTAGTCAGCAAGATTGTCGCTGTCATGGCCACAGGTCGTAGTGACTACCCCAACCAAATTAATAACGTCCTGGCTTTTCCAGGGGTGTTTCGTGGGGCATTAGATTGTCGCGCCCAGACAATTACTACTACCATGTATTTGGAAGCAGCCAATGCGATCGCTTCCTTAGTCAAACCTTCAGACTTGAATCGAGAACATATTATTCCTTCAGTTTTTGATCAACGCGTTGTCACAGCCGTCGCTGGTGCTGTACAACAAGCCGCCCGTCAAGAAGGTATTGCCCGCAGTTAAATTGAAGGGAGTGGGGAGTGGTGAGTGGGGAACTCGGGGCCCCCTCTGGGGATAAGGGGTAATGGGGGAAAAGATTTTGATACTAGTGCAAGAACGTCACCCTGCTCTCTTGCTTCTTCCCCCTACTCCCTACTCCCTACTCCCTACTCCCTACTCCCTACTCCCTTATTTACATGAATTACTACTTTATCTATGACGGGAATTGTAATCTCTGCGTCACCTTAGTCCAGTTGCTAGAAAATTTAGATCAAGGAAAAATTTTTCGCTATGCCCCCATGCAAGATGAACAAACACTGGCACAGTGGGGAATAACATCTCAAGATTGCGAACAAGGAATGATTTTAATTGATGCTGATGCACCCCAAAGACGTTGGCAAGGAAGTGATGCGGCTGAGGAAATTGGGCAGCTATTGCCATTGGGAGGTCTATTCATAGAAGCCTATCGAGCATTACCTGGGATGAAATGGGTAGGCGATCGCTTTTATGAACAAATCCGCGACAACCGCTATAATGTGTTCGGCAAGCGTACAAGTACATATCAATCAGCTTATTGTGTTGATGGTAGTTGTAAGACAGAAAATTAAAGAACTCGATGAAAACAAGCCCAAAGCAATTTACAGCAGGTTTCAGCAAATTGTTACCGAACAGTTGCCGATATTTTGCCTAGTAAATCCTATCTCGTTTCAGGCAGTGCGCGATCGCATGACTCCCGTCAAGTTTTCTGTCTTAGGTAGAACTTTGTGGAACATTGATGAACTTAAGGTAGATAACCAAGATTAATCATTTGGTTGATTAAACACCTCTAAAATGTGTCGGCAAACTTGTTTGAGTTTGTCACCCACTTGTGGCGCAGGTGAAGAAATACCTACAAAACTCCAGTTTTCCACTGTAGATAGTCGCCACGCCTCACCTCGATGGTCAAATCCGGCGACTTCTAAACCAATAGCACGACGTGAGTGACTGATGGGGTCTTGATGAAAGCGGATTTGAATCAAAATACTGCGACTACGCCAAGATTTGCTGATCCCAGGAAAGTGAAAACCGATATCTATAGAATCTGGATCTACCAACTCCCTGGTTTCCGGGTCATCCTTCCAGGGTTTAAGATCCGATTTAGCATCGGGAAACTCAAATTTAAACAAATTCACTACCGTAGCAATCTTGCTGGCGAGTTCAAGGTTTGTTGCTTGTTCAGCTGCATTCACAGAAAAACACTCCTATATTTTGCCGATCTATGGGGCATTGGACGACAGAAAAACCGCCAGAAAGCTTATCCTATTGGTGTTTCAGCTTATCAAGACCTTTTAGATTTAGCAAATTTAAAATTACGCTTTCCTCACAATTATGCTTGCCCACAACTGCTGATTAAGTCTTTTGGAATTGAGTAGGATTATCTTGGGTAATTATACTTAATTTTTTCCGAAAACATCCAGTGACTGCGCTAAATTATGAAATGGTGCTTTGTTATGTACTTTTATTTACCCGAAAAACATCGCTATGGGAACACTCAGTCAATAACCATGATTCAAATTGTTGGATTAGCTGAATTTCTTCTAAATTGATACCAAATAAGTTTCTTAAATAATTTATAGATTCATTTTGGTAAAGTTCAAAATTAATCTTGTTAATACATTTAAATTTAATTTTTTTACCATATTGAAAACCTAAATCAAAAATAAGTAAATCTACTTCATTAAATTTATAAGGATGGGGATAAATAAATTTAGCAAAAAATTTGTATGTCCATAAATGTATTTTTTTAATCTCTAAGTCATTACCCATAGTAAATCCAACTACAAAAGCTTCATCTTGAAATGAAGTTCCTCGTCCCAAAAGTATATGAATATAATCATGATGACTAAGGCCAATTCTTCCAGGTAAAGATAAAGGGCTTGCAGGATTTTCTAATAACCAAACAAAAAAAGGTATTTTTGTTTCTTGTGTACCAAATACTGCTGAATATACATCTTTTAGCTGAAGATGAGCTATATGAGGTTTAAAACTTTCAGATAAATTAAAAGTCATTTATTTATACATTTTGATTTTCAGGGGATGTTTTTGATTATTAAAAATATGACTAATTTAGTAATAACTATTTGTTTTCTATATTGTCTAGTGTTTATCGTGAAATTTTTATAATTTTTGTCTTTTAACTAAAAAATTATTGTAATCTTTTTTTATCAAATTTTAGGCAAATCTAAATAATAAAGTATCTAATTAGTGCATATATATCTCATATGGCTATCTCTAAATCTTCAAAGGATTTGCTTTTACGGGAAGAGTAATTACAAATTCAGTACCTTCACCTAGATTTGAATTAACCTGAATCATTCCTTTATGCTTATCTACTATAATTTGGTAACTAATAGATAATCCTAGCCCAGTACCTTTGCCCACTGGTTTGGTAGTGAAAAAAGGGTCAAAAATTCTACTTTTTACTTTTTCTGTTATTCCTGAAGCATTATCTTTAATACTAATAATTACATAGTCTTTATTTTTCACTTTAGTATGAATAGTAATCAAGTTTTTATAGTTTTTATTTCCAGATTTTAAATATTCTATTTCTTTTTGACGTAAAGCATCTATAGCGTTACTTAAAATATTCATAAATACTTGGTTTAATTTGCCTGCATAACATTCAACTAAAGGCAAATTACCATAATCTTTAAAAATTTGTATTTCTTGATAATTATTACTGCCTTTAAGGTTATGCTGCAAAATTAATAATGTGCTATTGATTCCTTCATGGATATTAACAGCTTTCATTTCTGCCTCATCAAGACGTGAAAAATTGCGTAAAGTCAACACAATTTCACGAATACGTTCAGCCCCAATTTCCATTGAAGCTAAAAGTTTTGGGATATCATCTATAACAAAGTTAAAATCTATTTCATCCATAAAATTAGCTATTCTGGGATGATAAAAACCTGCTTGTTGATATAGATTAATTAAATTAAGTAATTGTTGAGTATATTCTTTAAAATGCATTAAGTTACCATAAATAAAATTAACTGGATTATTAATTTCATGAGCAATGCCAGCTACTAACTGCCCTAGTGAAGACATTTTTTCACTTTGAATAAGTTGGACTTGAGCGTTTTGCAATTCTTGTAGGGTTTGTTGTAATTGAATGTTTTTTTGATTTAATCTTTCTGTCCTTGTGGCAACTTGTTTTTCCAAGGTAGAATTAGCTTCTGCCAAAGCAATTTGAGATATTTTTTGCGCTGTTAAATATTTTTGCAATAAAGTTAATACTAAAAACCATGCGGGAATGAGAATGATTAAACTTATGATAGATATTAAAAATGCCCAAAGCACTCTTTGACGGTATTCACTCAATTTATCTTGTAAAGCAAGTAAAATATTATGATTTCTTTTGGCAACACCATCAGCATAAATTTGTTTTTGGAGTTCATAATTTTGGCTAGATAATAAAATCTGTGCTGCATCTCTTTGATTATTTTTAACTAAATCAAAAGATTGGTATTCTAATGCAACTAGTATTTGATTAGCTGCATCAATTTTTTTGGTATCTTTGCTTTGATATGCTGCGGGAGCTAATTTAATAGATTCTTTAATAGCAGCCTCAAGTTGAGGTTCAAATTGACGGTAGCGTTTTTCCCAATCTGAATTTCCTGTGGCAGCATTCATGCGAGCAGACATAGTTAAGACTTCATCAAAATAAGTAATTTTATCACTCAATATCTGTAGCTGAAATTCATGGTTGATAATATTATTGAAATTGCCATAAGCTTGCCAATTTAACCAAATTTGAGGCATAAACAACAGTATTGTTAATACAACTGTTATAGCTATTACTTGAGAGGCTCCCAATTTTGATTTATTAGGTAAATGCATTTTCATGGTGCAGTTATGGATAGATTGAATCATGGTTAAATATTGGGTATAGTTTCTTAAAAATTAATATTTTGTAGAAAAGATATACTTTTTATAGAGTTTTAACACGGAATTTTTAACTATTATTATAAATTAGGGATACTTATAAAATATAAAAGCTTTTTTATTCTTTTTTGTCTATAGTCAAATTAAATATTTTTTCTGTTCTTTATATTTCTCTAGACCAGAATTATTTATGATAAAGTTTAAGCAAATATGCAATTTTTAACTTTTTTAGTTATATAAGATGTAGTAAGGTTTTTCAGTAGATTGATAAGCACTGATAACCAATCAGTCTCTCAATAAATTTGCTCAATTATGGTTTTTGAACACTTACAAATTTTTTTACTAAATTGATAGTCGATAATACTTGCTAGAGCCATGTTACTACCACTCAATCTTGATAGTCTCCAGATTTAGTTTTCCCTAAAAGGTTCAAAAAATATCAATCCGGTTCAGATAAAGCGTTTTGTATATGAATATGACTACAGGCATAACTGGCAGCATCAAATTTGGGTTGCAGCAATTCTTACTCTTAAAATCAGATTGCCTTTATTTAGTATTTCTGTGGTAAATACCCTTACCTTCCAGAAGACTGTGTTGGCCCGTGAGAATTTATGGCATAAAAGCAGGAATCCTGAGTAGGAGGGAGCAACGCGATTTTGTGAGGTACTGAAACCTGGGACGTATATAGCTTGTTTCAGGATGCGATGGCTACGCCCGCCGCAGGCATCGCAACTAAAAAACATAGATTTGTTGAGAATATAAGGGGGGTAATTGAGAACCAAACCCCGATCTCACTTTTTCGCGTTGCTCCCGAGTAGGATATATGGCGAATCGGTAAGAAGGAAATATTGGGTAAACAGTTAGACAATAAAAAAGCATCAGCTTGTCCCATCAAATTAGTCAGGATGAGAGCAGCTGCATATGCCGTAAGATTGCTATTCAGGCAGTTGACAGCGCCAAACTGAAACTACTAGAGTGACACTATTCATTGGCACACTCAAAACACATTAAGTTCAGTTTATGGCGCGTCAACGCTCAATTTTTTCATTGATTCTAGTATTATTAACCACATTCCTCATCAGTTGTGGTGGCCCTAGCGTCGCAGTTGCACCTCCAACTTACACCGCAGTTCAACTGGAGAGAATTCAGGAATACGTTCCGGCAATTCAAACTGTGCGCGATCGCGCAGACGAACTGAAAACCCTAATCTACAAAAAGGATTGGATTGATGTAAGTAATTTTATCCACGGGCCTATGGCAGAAGCTAGGTTGAGTATGAGTTATGTTGCTCCTAACCTACTGCCCAAAGACCAACCTACAGCACGTCAAATTACACGAGATTTGCTGGATCACCTGGTTAAAATCGATCAAGCTGCTGGTCAGGGTAATACTCAACTTGCCTTGAGTAACTACCAAGCTGCTGTTACAGACATTAACAAGTTCTTCCAACTGCTTCCAAGTATAAGTACTGAAGCAGAGGCAAGTTAGACACAGGTTAACATGGGTAGAGGGAAGCTTTTTTGTAGTTTTTCTCTCTACCTCTATATAAGTTGTGAAAAGAGAAGCTAGGGGCTAGGGACTAGAAGCTAGAGAAAATATTTCCTGCTTGATTTACAGACGTTTGTCTGTTAGAGGCAAAAGCAATGAAATTTAATTTACTTCCACCAAAACGCATTTTTTGGCTCAGTATATTTTCCTCAGCTATATTGAGTTTGCCCCTTTCTAGCTTGGCTTTGACGGTTAAAGAAGTGCCTAATCCCCGCCAGAGGTCTGGTGATTGGGTGACTGATATGGCAGGTATTCTCAGCGATGAGGCAGAAGCCCAAATTAATCAGATGATTGCTGATTTAGAGGCGAAAAATGGGACAGAAATGGCCGTGGTTACAGTACCACAAACTGCCCCAGCCGCTTCTCCCAAGGAATTTGCTACTGAATTATTTAACTATTGGGGAATTGGTAAAAAAGGACAAGATAATGGTGTATTGTTCTTAATTTCGGTAGGCGATCGCCGGGTTGAAATTGAAACTGGTTACGGTGTTGAGGCGATTTTACCTGATGCCAAAGTCGGTAACATTATCGATACCCAAATTATCCCGCGATTTAAACAAGGGGATTTTGCAGGTGGCACACTGGCGGGAACGAAAGCGCTAGTAGTTGTTTTAACAGCTGATCCTGATCAGATTAGTACTCTACCCACAACAGAAGTCACTGCGGATAACCCGAACTCATGGGGAGGATTACCTATAGTAGCTGGGGGTGGATTATTTGCCATAGGAATTGGAACGGCTGTTTATTTTCTGAGTCATCCTCGAAAAATTCGGCTGAAACCAGAAGGACAGACACGCATAAAACAAGGTAATTACAGTTTTTTGTGTGCTGATTGCCAACAGCCAATGGAAAAAGTAGATGCAAGCATGGTTTGGCCGCATCTGAATTTAGCGGAAAATGCTGCACAAAATTTAGGTAGTGTCAACTTTGAAGGTTGGAAATGTCTCCATTGCCACCAGCAACCAACTGATAAGGGATTTCATCTGGTTGCCTTAACAAACAATTCATCTCGATTTGGGTACTGTCCTGACTGTCAAGAATTGACTGTTACTCATAATAAAAAAACTATCAAACAACCCACGCGATATAGTAAGGGACAACGACTGATTATCAGTCAATGCAATCTGTGTGCGTATCATTACGAAAGAAAAGAAAGCATTCCTCGTTTGCCACCACCCCCTTCCAGTGGCGGCTTTGGTGGTGGTAGTGGCAGCTTTGGTGGTGGTAGTAGCGGTGGTGGCGGTGGCAGTTTTGGCGGTGGTAGTAGCGGCGGCGGTGGTAGCGGCGGGAGTTGGTAAATGCTATTTTCCTTAATTCCTAACCCATGAATTAATTCATTAAGAGTCAATTCCGACTGATATCTGATAGAGGAAAATATGAAATTAAATTTCCTAAAACCAAAACGGATTTTTCTGTTAGGTATATTTTCAGCATCTATAGTCCTTTCGCCGTTTTCTAGCCTCGCCTTAACAGTGGAAGAAGTGCCGAATACTCGACAAGCATCGGGTGGTTGGGTAACTGATATGGCAGATATTCTCAACGCGGATACCAAAGCCCAAATTAATCAGATGATTGCTGATTTAGAGGCAAAAAATGGCACAGAAATTGCTGTAGTCACAGTACCACAAACTGCCCCAGCCGCTTCTCCCAAGGAATTTGCTACTGAATTATTTAACTATTGGGGAATTGGTAAAAAAGGACAAGATAATGGTGTATTGTTCTTAATTTCGGTAGGCGATCGCCGGGTTGAAATTGAAACTGGTTACGGTGTTGAGGCGATTTTACCTGATGCCAAAGTCGGTAACATTATCGATACCCAAATTATCCCGCGATTTAAACAAGGTGATTTTTCAGGTGGTACACTGGCGGGAACCAAAGCATTAGTAGTGGTTTTAGGTTCTGATTCTCAGCCCCCAGGATTATTTACTAGAATCATTCAATCTCATATTGATCGATTACTATCATCGGATTTATCAGAATTCAAACTTGATGGTCGCATACAATTCTTCGGATGTGTATTAGCGATGTGGTTGTACTGGTTAAACACGAAGATTACCCGACTTCAGAAAATTCTGTTACATCCAGAAGATCGGACAAGAAGAAAACAAGGTTATTATGTTTTTTGCTGTATTGAGTGTAAGAAACGCATGAAAAAAATAAATTTCAAAAGCGTTGCACCACATCTCAAAATCAAGGAACAAACAGCACAAAAGTTAGGTAGTGTCAAATTTGAGGGGTGGCAATGTCTCACTTGTTCTAAGCAGTCAACTGGTAGGGGATTTCATTTAATTGGTCTGGAAAGTACTTTATATAAGTTTGACATCTGCCCTCACTGTAAAGAATATACCGTTACTCGCACTGATAAAATTATTAAACGAGCCACCCAATATCGTGAGGGCAAAAAACTGGTGAAGCATAAATGCCACCATTGTAATTATTACCAGGAAACCGAGAAAATAATTCCCCGCTTACCTCCTCCTTCTTCCAGCAGTGGTGGTGGTTATGGTGGTAGTAGTTATGGTGGTGGTGGTGATTATGGTGGTGGTAGTAGTGGCGGCGGTGGTGCTGGAGGGAGTTGGTAAAGATGATGAAGAATCCAGAAGAAAGAATCCCCGAAGAAGTAGCGCCAGAGGTGTTGGAGTTAGCCTCCCGCTATTATACCGAACAGACTCAAGGTTACTACTCTGCTGAGTTAATAGCCGCAGGGCAGGAAGTTGATATCCCTGTGGAGTTTATTCAGCAAGCAATTCAAGATGTTAAACAACGAGAACAGGAAAAACAAGCAGCTGAACAACAGTCAGCCAAATTTCGTCAAAAAGTCTTGATGATTGGCGCAGGTGTAGTTGCAGCATTCGCCGTCTGGACTGGCTGGACTTACAACTCCATGCAAAGCAGTGGTAACAGAGTAGATGCAGCCTGGGCGCAAGTAGAAAACCAACTCCAGCGACGTGCTAACTTGATACCCAATCTGGTAAATGTCACCCAAGCATATGCCACACAAGAACAAGAGTTAGTTGCTTTATTAGAGCGATCGCGTCAAACTTATTTACAAGCCGCTACTCCTACAGAAAAAGCAGAGGCTACAGCCCAAGTCAATCAAGCAATTGATAGTTTTAGTAAATATGCAGCCGCTAATCCTCAATTGCAATCTAGTCAATTATTTACCAATCTTCAGTACGAGTTAACGGGTACAGAAAATCGCCTAGCTGTGGAACGGATGCGCTACAACCAAGCCGTACAAACCCATAACCAAAAAATTCAAACTTTTCCCAACTTATTGGTAGCTAATATGTTTGGCTTTGAGAAGCAGGAATTTTTCCCCGCGACAGGGGATTTTAAATAGATGAGGGGAATGAGGGAGAATAAACTTGATCATCGTATTTGATATAGGAACTGAGTTTTACAGCATATTTCTCCCTAGCCTCTAATCTATAACCCCTAGTCCCTAGTCTTAAAAACAAATGCATATAGTCATTATCGGTTGTGGTGTCGTAGGAGCTGCGATCGCCTATGAACTTAGCCAAGTCCAGAACCTCAAAATTACTGTAATTGACCGTCAATCACCCGCCCAAGCTTCTACAGGTGCAGCGCTGGGGGTTTTAATGGGTGTCATTAGCCATAAAATCAAAGGCAGGGCTTGGCAACGACGACAAACCAGCATCCAACGCTACGAAACCTTAATTCCCGAATTAGAGGCGATTACCAATCGTCAAATTCCTTTTAACCGTCAAGGTATTCTCAGTTTGTTTGGGGAAGATGAAAATGTGGACGGGTGGGAAAATTTGGCAGCTATTCGCCATTCCCAAGGCTGGAAATTAGAAATTTGGGACACAGCTAAACTCAAAACTTTTTGTCCCCAAGTCGATAACACCAAAATTACGGGTGCTGTCTATTCTCCCCAAGACCGACAACTGAATCCTACTACGTTGACGTTGGCTTTAGTTGAGGCAGCCCAACACAACGGGGTAACGTTTAAATTTGGGATGAATGTTTTAGGAATTGAACCAGATAACATAGAAACCACAGCAGGCAAAATTTTTGCTGATTGGATTGTTGTGTCTGCGGGATTGGGTTCGACATCACTAACAAATCAAACAATTAATATTCGTCCAGTTCTGGGACAAGCTTTACAAGTACGTTTAGAACAACCATTAGGCAATCCCGACTTTCAGCCGGTGTTTACTGGTAACGATGTGCATATTGTCCCTGTGGGGAATGGTAATTACTGGGTGGGTGCAACAGTGGAGTTCCCTGGTAATAGCGATGAAATTCCACCTAACCAAGAATTATTAAATCAAGTTTGGCAGCAAGCGATCGCCTTTTGTCCAAATTTAGCCACAGCTACAATTATCCGCACTTGGTCGGGTTTACGTCCCCGTCCAGAAAATCGCCCGGCGCCAGTCATTGACAAACTACCAGGCTTTAGTAACGTTCTGTTAGCTACCGGACACTACCGCAACGGTGTTTTACTAGCACCCGCAACAGCAGACGCAATTCGTGAGATGATAATTTCTAATGATTATAAAAAATAGCTTTTGATAATTTTGGCTTTGAAAGCTTGGGTAAGAAGAATTTATAGGAAAATAGCGTGTCTTTAACAGAACATAAAATCACAGTAGATTCTCTAGAATGGTTTTATCGGGAGTCTGAACCTATTGGCAGAACAGATTTACTGCCTGTAGTATTACTACACGGTTTAGTATCACAGAGTTACAGTTGGCGTAATATTATGCCTGCATTAGCTAGTCAAGGAACAAGAGCGATCGCACCTGATTGGATTGGTTATGGCTTTTCGGGAAAACCAGAAAAACGCGATTTTGCCTACACACCTGATACATTTATTACCGCCTTAGAAAAATTTATCAACGCGTTAGAAATAGAGCGTTTTTCCTTAGTTGTCCAAGGATTTTTAGGTTCTGTAGGCTTACAATATGCCTTGCGTCACCCCGAACAAATTGCTAACATCGCTATTTTAAATACACCGATTTCCACCACTGCCAAATTACCTTGGAAAATTAAACAAATGGGTTTGCCCTTGGCAGGTGAAATGATAACTCAAGACCCCTTACTAGTTGATCGAACCCTCGAAGGTGGTAGTCGCTACCGCATTGAAGATAAAGATTTAGATGTTTATCGCAAACCGTTTTTGAAAGCTTCAGTTACGGGGCGGAGTCTTCTAGCAACAATTCGCAATTTGCAACTTGACTCAGCAATGGCAGAAATTGAATCTGGCTTTCAACAATGGCAACAACCAATTCTGCTTCAGTGGGGTATGATTGATCCTTGGTTACCCATAGATGTAGCCGAAAAGTTTGCCAATTCTGTACCTGATGCCGAATTAATAAAACTTAATAACGTCGGGCATTATCCTCAAGAACACTACCACAAAACGATTTTAGAAGACCTGTTGCCATTTGTACGCCGCACAGCAAGCTAATGCGAATATAAATCTAGCAAAAATCGATATTATAAACAAGAAGCCATACATAAAAGCAGAGAAACACCGATAAATTATTTGTATTTCTTTAACTTTAAGTATGGTTAAGGTTAAGAAAATATGGTTTTGTGCCGGGTTTATAATCATATCTAAGACGGCATTTGTAAACTTTTTTATTACAACTAAAAAGGTATCAAAACCACACTGATGGAGATTTGGGTTCATGGCTTATTCCTGGTTTAAAGCATTTCATATTGTAGGAATTGTAGTTTGGTTTGCGGGGTTATTCTACCTGGTACGTTTGTTTATTTATCATGTGGAAGCTAACCAAGAACCAGAACCAGCAAGAACGATACTAAAAAATCAGTATCAAATTATGGAGAAGCGCCTCTACAATATCATCACTACTCCAGGGATGTTGGTAACGGTGGCAATGGCTATAGGCTTATTAAGTACTGAACCAGAAGTCTTAAAACAGAGTTGGATACACGTTAAACTGTTATTCGTTGCGATATTAATTGGTTATCATCATTACTGTAGTCGTCTGATGAAACAATTAGCCGCGGATGAATGTCGCTGGAGCGGTCAACAGCTAAGGGCCTTAAATGAAGCACCAACTGTAATGTTGGTAGTAATTGTTTTACTAGCTGTATTTAAAAATAATTTACCTACAGATATTACAGCCTGGGGTATTTTTGCCTTAATTATTTTTATGGCAGTGACTATTCAGCTTTATGCCAAAAAACGCAGACGTGATAAAGAGAAATTAATGGGGCAAATAGGACAAGTCGCCCAAGAACAAACTTAGATTTTACTGCCTGGGGTATCAAATACCAATATGTCTGTATTAAATTTCATATCTCAGGCAGAGATGCCAATCCTAATTGGATTTTTAAAATACAGAAAAAATGAGCTTTGCATAGAATATCCGGGTTCTGGTGAAAAAAGCCCACATTACATTACTTGAGTTAATTTTGTAGGGAAAAAATCTCCTACTGCCATTTTTCGCAACAGGAGATTAATGTTAAGTTCGTCAGGTGATCGGAATAGCTACTTATTTAGTATTAATCACCAGGACATTAATTCCCCCTGAAGATAGAGAAATAGTGACTTGGTATGTTGACAAAATTCTGAAAGTATTACTACGCAATGGATTCAACTCTAACCTAAGTTTTTATCTTTAACTCAGAATGAAAAAGCCCCATTACTGTGTAACAGCAACAGGGCAGTGGTATGATGTGAGGAGCAAACTAATGTTTGCTTAATAATTAGAGCATATCTAGTCAATGTGACAATTTAATTGCAATGGTGTGAAAATGGTGCGTCATTGTAAGTCAACATAGTTACAACATTTTTTCTAAGAATTGCTGGGCGCGATCGCACCGAGGATGAGTAAAAAACTCACCAGGAGTACTATCTTCAGCTAGCCTACCTTGGTCGAGGAACATAATCCGACTAGCAACTTCTCTAGCAAACCCCATTTCATGAGTCACAATTGCCATTGTGATTCCCGTTTGGGCTAAAGCTTTCATCACGTCCAGCACATCCTTGACCATTTCTGGATCTAAAGCCGAAGTGGGTTCATCAAATAATATCATCTCTGGTTCCATGGCCAACGCGCGGGCGATCGCTACTCGCTGTTTTTGTCCTCCCGATAGTTTGGCTGGGTAAACATGGGCTTTTTCTTGTAGCCCCACTTTCGTTAATAACTCCAACCCTTTTGTTTGTGCTAGGTGCTTATCTACCTTTTTCACCTTCATCGGTGCATAGGTGACATTTTGCAGCACCGTCATGTGGGGAAACAAATTAAAGTGTTGAAATACCATCCCCAGCCGCTGGCGGATATCAGCAATATTGACTTTGGGATGAGTAATTTCTTGTGTATGAAAGTAAATTTTGCCTTTAGTGGGGCGTTCTAGCAAATTCATACAGCGCAAAAAAGTAGACTTACCAGAACCAGAAGGCCCTAAAATAGCCACTACTTCCCCTGAGTAAATCTCCGTGGAAATATCTTTGAGTACATCAAGGTGTCCAAACGACTTACACAATGATTCCGTGCGAATTATGGCATTACTCACTGCGTCGCAATCTCCTTTCTAAACTCGATGCACCAAAGGTCATTCCCATTACCAGAACGTAATAAATCAAACCAGCAAACAGCAAAGGTTCAAAGTAAATATATCTATTAGCACCGACAATTTGGGCGCTGCGTAATATTTCCACAACACCAATGGTTGACACCAACGCCGAATCTTTGAGCAATCCAATGGTTTCATTGACCAATGCCGGTAAAATATTTTTCAAAGCCTGAAGCAAAATGACATCCCACATCATCAACCAGTAGGAAACACCCATAGACATAGCCGCTTCAGTTTGACCTTTATCTACCGCTTGAATACCCCCCCGGATAGTTTCCGACATATAAGCCCCAGAGTTGAGGGTAAAGGTCAGTACTCCGGCTTCTAATGCCGAAATATCATAACCTGTGAGCTGGGGTGTGGCGTAGTAAACCAATGCCAACTGTAACAACAGAGGTGTCCCACGAAATACCGAAGTATAGGCATTAGCAATCCAGGTAAGTACTTTGATACCAGTAATCTTTAATAAAGACAGTACAGTACCCCAAATCAACCCCAAAAATACAGACAACAGGGTGAATAACAAAGTTAGGGGGATACCCTGAAGAATAAAAGGAATATCTGGGAGGATTCTCCGAAAATCTAGATTTAGTCTACCTGGGGGAGAAGTCGAGGATGCAGTATCAGTAGTAGTTTGGGAAAACCACTTAGCTGCTAGCTTTTCTAGTTCCCCACTATCTTGCATTTGTTGTAAAACGCGATTAAAAGGTTCCACCAAAGGAGAACCTTGAGGAAAGGCGATCGCCGAGCCACTTGCCTCTTCAGAAGGAATCACATTAAACTCTAAATCTGGATTAGCTTGGGCAAATCCTTGAGCTACAGTATCCTCAACAATTGCCGCATCAATACGCCCAGCTTTCAGTTCCTGCACTACTTCCGGTACTCTATTGAGTTGCTTGAGCTGAATACCCGCCACCTTAGCGGAAATTTTCTGAGCATTTTGCTCTTGGATAGTTCCCAGTTGTACCCCAACCCTTTTACCTGCAAGGTCTTGTGGCTGTGTGAGGTTACTACCCTTGATAGCGACGATTGTGTCTTTAGCTTCGTAATAAATAATTGAGAAATCTATATTTTTTTTACGTTCTGGAGTGGGAGTCATCCCAGCCATGACAAAATCCGCCCGATTTGACTGGAGTGCAGGAATTAAGCCATTAAAATCGGACTCCATAATCTTGAGACTGAAACCCAGTTCTCTAGCCAAAGTATTAGCAATATCAATATCAAAGCCCACAATCTCGCGTTTACCCCCCTGAGTGTCATAAAACTCATAAGGGGGATAATCTGGCGAAGTCATCATCGTCAACGATGCTTTGCCTACCGAAGAAGCTTGTAGGGGATGGCTATGACCCAAAATCAGCGAGATCAAGACCATAGCAGTAAATAGCACAGTCAATAGCCATGCTCTGGGTTTTTTCATCACCTTGCAAAAGTCAATTTTATGAATTGAACCACAAATAAGCACCAATGAACATTAAATTTGCCAAAATTGTGCTGATGCTGAACCCCTAGTCCCATAAGGCTTTGGCAAGGGTTAACTATCTGTTAACTATTGACTGTGTACAAATCGTTGAATTATATGTCATCTTAGAGATTGAGAATTAATTCGGTGACAGTGTTTGTTTTTAGTATTGACAGGTTTTTCCCTTTTAGTATTTACAGACTTTCTCCGAAATTTAAATCTCTACACAGTGATGGTTTTGGAGATACTCGATGTCAATTTATGTAGGTAACCTCTCGTACGAAGTTACAGATGATGATCTTAGAGGCGTTTTTGCAGAATACGGTTCTGTAAAGCGTGTTCAGCTACCTACTGACCGCGAAACAGGTCGTCCGAGAGGCTTTGCCTTTGTCGAAATGGGCGCAGAAGCTGAAGAAACAGCAGCTATTGAAGCTCTTGATGGTGCTGAGTGGATGGGCCGCGCTTTAAAAGTCAATAAAGCTAAACCCAGAGAAGACAGAGGTTCCTCTGGTGGTGGTAACCGTGGAGGATACGGCGGTGGCGGTTCTCGTAATCGCTACTAAGCTTTGCAACAAAAAGTTGTATCTAGAGTCTTAAGGCCAGACCAAATGTCTGCCTTTTTTTGTATTCTAGTAAACTGGGTATCTTCCACTGAAGAGCCTTAAATTAAGTCAATTTAGTAGGAGGGAACATGACTCAAATAATAGTGGGCGAAAACGAAGCAATTGAGTCAGCCTTACGTCGATTTAAGCGAGAAGTTTCCAAAGCGGGGATTTTTCCAGACATGAGAAAGCATCGTCACTTTGAAACGCCGCTAGAAAAGCGTAAGCGCAAAGAAGTTGCGAAGCACAAACAAAGTAAAAGACGTTTCCGCAATTAAGGTTTGAAACCCGGTTGATTTATATATGTCCTCTGGACAGTCTAGTTTAGACTAAAAACCGGGTTTTTTCCTGTGAGCAATGATTTAAGATTTATATTATATATTCTTATCCGTTTGCATCTATTATATTAAATAAATCGATATTTCAGTTGGGAGCAAAAAACTTCAATTTCCTTGCTCTTGACTGATTCGTATTTTTGGTGTGGGATTTGGGACAACTCAAGCACTTATCCAGGCGATCGCCTCTGACGCTGCGCGCAATTGCTTACCGGAAGTATACAGGCATCTGAAGCTCTTGCAAAGACATCCGACAACTCGCCACCAAAGGTTGATTCTCGATTTTAGACCAATGATATATGACCATTATCAAAGTTAATGGTCAAAGTCAGTCCTCGGAAGAAATCAAGACCCAAAAGACCATCAACACCTGCACTTGGTGGTAATGTGTGACCTAATACCGAGAAATTCGTGCGTTCTTGACCCAGTGCTGCAATTTTTTGTAACTTGATCTGAGGAGCAAATTCAACGCTACTACCCGTTGTCACTTGAACTCGATTCGGAACTAAAGCTGGATCGTAACCGATGGCAACCAACATTGCTATGTTGATTACAGTGTAAGTCGCACCTGTATCCAGGGCTAATCTCAACACGTTACTACCAGAAGCACCAAATAACTCCGCACGAACAATAACTAAACCACGTCTAGGATTGAACGAGAAACTCATAGCGCGATCGCTGTATTTTCTGGGATTTGCCCAGTGTAAAGCATTGCAAACCTTTTAGGACGTAATTCTACAGCTTTCCGATAAACCTCATCTCGATCCTTACTGTGCCACAGTACCTTTCCGCTTTGAATATCTAAAGCTTCATCAGTTTGTGGGTCTTCCACTAATATCCATTCTGATTCAAATTGCTCTTCGATCTGAGCAATGGTCATTATTTTTTCCACAACATTCACCTTCTGCAAAACTCATGAAATGTCATCTCTAATTTGATTGTTGCCGATATGAGGGGGCGATCGCACTAATAGCGCACTAATTATTATAAAAGCTGAGGATGTTTATTGGAGTTTAGACTAAACGGGCAACAAACCCAGAAAAATAGAGGGTGTGCTTGAA
>NZ_CAWUDM010000036.1:0-58080 GCF_963920855.1 Nostoc sp. CCY0012
CCCTTGTCCCCTTGTCCCCCTTTTGCCCCGAGTTCCCCAATCACTGATACCCCTGCCAAGGAGTAACTTCTAATGAACCACTAGGTTTAAATATCACTTGAAAATGTGCCATAGGGTCTTTGTTATTAGGTGCAGCTACATTTGAACCGTAAATTTCTTGAAACATATTAGGTAGGGGTGTTTCTCGAAAATAGTCAAAAGCAACTTGGTTAAGGGGTTCATAGTCGGCAATCATGCCATCTTTGTTTACTGCCACACGATACCTTAAATCTTGCGTAAAACTAGGGGTACCACTCCAGTTTTTACGCACATTATCATAAAGTGTTTGATTTAAAGTTTTAATTTCGTTAGGGGCTGCAATCCTAGCACCAATTACATCTGGTGTTCTGGCATATCCCCGCCAAGGACTAACTTCTAGCACCCCTTTGTTAGTAAATACTACTTTAAACTGGGCTATGGGTTCATTGTTAATGGGAGAACGGTTAGCTGGATTGTAAAGCAAGTTAGGCAAGGGAGTTAACTCGATGTCTTCGTTTGCTCCTTGATTCACCGCTTTATAACCAACGATCGCACCATCTGCGGCTACACCCAAACGATAAACTAAATCTTGTGTAACATCTGAGCGCTCAGTCCAAGTGGGATTAATTTGGTTATAAACTTGGCGATTTAAGGCGCGTAGTTGGGATGGATCAGTAATTTCTGTAACTGTATTTAAAAGTGCTTCTAAATCTGTAACTGTAGGTGCTGGTGCTGTTGTGGGAGCCGGTGTAGGACTAGCTACATTAATAGGAGTCGGAGTTGGTGCTGGATTTGCTACTTCTGATGATGTGGGAGTGGGTGCAGCAGCATTAGAACTGGGTGCTGTCGTACTAGTTTGCTCCTCTGGCTTTGTTTCTGGTGGGCGCATTTCTGGTGCGGGAATCAAACTAAAGGCGATCGCGGCCACTGCTACACTAGAAATCCCTATGCTCGCTGGTACTGCTTGTTTGAGCAATGCTTGGTTACCACTGCCGTAACGTCTAGCAACTGGTTGTAATTCTAGGGACAACTCTGGTAGAGTTTGGGTGTCCGCAAAAAACTGATCTACAGCTTCAACTAGATCAAATAATTGCACCGTGTTCAAGTCTATTTGCGTAGGCGGTTTATTATAGTTAGGGTTAGACTCAAAACCCTCAGAAGTGACCTCAGAATGCACTATTAACCTGTGTTGGTTAGTGCTAATTTTTTGGACTTCAACTAATTCTGATTCTTGATTGTGCGCCTGTGGATTTGAGACATTACTCAAAAATTCTTGAGCATAGCCACTAACCGCCCTCACCAAACTTTCAAAAAATTCCCGCCCTCCCACAAGAGGCTGATTATAGCCATTTATATAGCATTCTGCATTTACCAATATTGATAATTCTGGACGCATTTCTTGATAGTTTGTCGCCCTTGATGCATCACTTAAACCCTCTAACAGCAACGTACAATTAGGTAGACTGTATTTACGTTGGATATTCATTCTACTTCACCGTCAAAAAGACTGATCCAAAATCGCTGCATTCCAGCTGTGCCAGTACAAAATAATAATTGTCCCAATAAATTCATTGCTAGCTCATCTAATTTTTCATCAGAAGTTAATGCCAGTACGTTAGAACGTCGAGCATTCATCCGACTTTTAAAATGTACGCGAAACCGCTCTAGATAATTAGATAGCCGCAAATTCTGTTCTAGTGGGATCTGCTTTTCACTCATTTGTTGATATAACATCAACATCTGACGAATGACAACTGTTAACCGCCGCGCTATATAGCAGGCAATTACCACCAAAGCTTTTGCTTCCATGATGGTCAAGGGACGACGGATATGCGCTCTTCGCATAGGATTCGAGCTACGCATCCGCCATAAATTTACCCGATTTTTAATAATTCCCTGCAATTCCAATTCTTCAGCAAAAGCCAGAATGGCTTCAGAACCACCTAGCTCTAAAGCTTCAATCGCCAGTAAAATGAGATCAACTTGCAACCGGGTTCTAGGGGGACAACCCTGTGATGAGATCGCAGGGTCTGGTAAAGTGTCCAGAATCATCGGCACTGAGGGGGGCGTTGGACTATTGAACGGCGTTAAGCTGGCGGAGACATTCATTCTCTAAAATACCTTGTGCGGTTCTAACAAACTAAATAAAACTAGTACAACTAATTTAAGATAAGTAGCCAAATAAGAAAATTAGACCTGTAACAGTAGCAAGTCTACCTGATCTTTACATCACTTAGTTGTTCTACTCACAGGTTTCCCAATAGTTAAATTCAACTTTCAAAACATAACTTTATTCTCCTATTTTGTAATTACCAGCATATCTTTAGCTTGGTGTAGATTCTAAGTATCGTCAATGGATGTACAAACTAGGCACCTTTAGCCCAAGCGTATGACATTATAGTGTACGATTTTTCAGGTACTGAGGACTGGGTACTGGTTACTGGGGAAATACTTTCAGCTTGTGCTAAATACATCTCCCCCCATTTCCCGACTCCCCACTCCCTACTCTCTACTCTCTACTCTCTACTCCCCACCCCCCACTCCCTCATAATTTATGGATTTAAAGTCTCTCATTCGTGATATCCCAGATTTCCCCAAACCCGGAATTTTATTTCGGGATATAACTACTTTACTGCGCGATCCAGACGGATTGCGACATACTATTGACTTTTTTACAGAAAAATGCATTCAATCTGGGCTGCAAGCAGATTATGTTGTGGGCATGGAGTCAAGGGGGTTTATTTTTGGGCCTCCGCTAGCTTATCAATTAGGGGCTGGTTTTATTCCTGTCCGTAAACCGGGGAAGCTACCAGCAGCAGTTCACTCCATTGAATATGAACTAGAGTATGGTACAGATTGTTTAGAAATGCATCAAGATGCTTTGCAGCCAGATAGCCGTGTTTTAATTGTGGACGATTTAATTGCTACAGGTGGCACAGCCAGTGCAACAGCAAAGCTAGTGCAAAAGATTGGCTGCGAACTTGTAGGATTTGGGTTTATTATCGAGCTACGGGATTTACAAGGACGAAAAAATCTCCCAGATGTGCCGATTATTTCCCTAATTGAGTATTAGTCATTCTTTTCGCAACCAATGACTAATGACCAAGAACCAATGACCAACGACTAAACTGCCATGACTTATACGAAAATTCAATTGGAGACAGCTTGGGATTGGCTAATTAGGCTATTCGCCAACGAGACTTTTGCTTATGTAGTCAAGCGGGTATTACAAGCACTGTTCACCTTATTGTTGGCAACGGCGCTGTCGTTTTTCATCATGAAATTGTCTCCAGGGGATTATATCGATACCCTGCGGCAAAACCCGAGAATTTCTCCAGAAAGAATTGAGGAACTAAGACAGCAGTTTGGTTTAGATAAATCTTGGCCAGAACAGTTTGGGTTATGGCTGTGGCGAATCTTTACACAGGGAGATTTTGGTACCAGTTTTGTTTATCAACGCTCGGTTTCTTCTTTGTTGTGGGAGAGAGTTCCCGCCACCTTGCTCTTAGCGATATCTTCTTTATTCCTTACCTGGTCAATAGCAATTCCTTTTGGGATTCTAGCCGCCGTCAAGCAAAATAAAGCTACTGACCGGATTCTACAGGTAATTAGCTACACAGGACAAGGATTTCCCAGCTTCATCACTGCCCTGTTTTTACTGATATTTGCCCAAATCACCTCGCCTTTATTTCCGGTGGGTGGCATGACTAGCATTAATCATGCTGATTTCTCCTGGTTCGGTAAAATAATCGATGTCGGCTGGCACATGATTTTACCGACTATTGCCTTGAGTATCACTAGCTTTGCGGGTTTACAAAGAATCACACGCGGTGAATTGTTAGATGTTCTGCGTCAAGATTACATCCAGACAGCTCGTGCCAAAGGACTATCAGAAAATCGGGTAATTTACGTTCATGCTCTCCGTAATGCCATCAACCCCCTAATTACTTTGTTAGGCTTTGAGTTAGCTGGTTTGTTAGGTGGGGCATTTATTGCCGAACAATTCTTTAACTGGCCCGGCTTAGGGAGATTGACTTTACAGGCAGTAATAGCTAAAGACCAGTATTTAGTTATGGCCAGCCTAGTGATGAGTGCAGTACTGCTGAACATAGGTAACTTGCTAGCAGACTTATTGCTTAAAGTAGCCGACCCCCGGATTCGTCTAGAATCTTAATTGAGTATGTTATCTGAAATTTTTTATTTAGTGCGATCGCCTACTGATGGTCGTTATCTCATAGCCCGTCCTGATGCCGAATCATCGGGTTATCTATTACTATTTCGTGAACATTTTGATGCCTTAAGCTATCTCAACACTCATGCAGCCGAGGTAGCTAATCGCTTTGCCGTGGAATCTATTCCCGGTACACAGTTAGGAAACTTGCTTAAACGTTGGGGTTTTAGTGGTGTGGGTATTGTGACAGATCCTTTATTACCCAAAGTTGAGTTTATGCAACATAACTAAAGTCCGAGGAATTGATTATGCAATCAGAGTCAAAAGCAACGCTCTATAATACTGATTATCAACTGTGGATAGATGCCACCTTACAGCAGTTACATAACAAAGAATTTCATCAATTAGACTTGGTGCATCTCATTGAAGAAATTGAAACAATGGGTAAAAGTGATAAACGAGAATTACAAAATCGATTAATCATTTTACTAATGTACTTACTCAAATGGAAATATCAATCTGAAAAGCAGTCTTATAGTTGGTTATCAACTATTGATGAGCAACGCCGTCAAATCTTATTAATATTTGAAGACAGTCCTAGTTTAGAAAAAAATTATTTAGCTACAGTATTTGATAAATATTATCAACTGGCTAGAAAATCAGCTTGTCGGGAAACTCAATTAGCCATTGATACTTTTCCGGAAATTTGTCCTTTTTCTCAAAGCGAAATTTTCGATATTGATTTTTATCCCTAATTTTTATTGTGTTGGATATTAATCCTGATGACTATTTGATTGATTAATTCTAGCCTGGGTGGACATGGGGCATTGAAAAATTTCTGCACCCCAGTCCCCATTGCCCCTTATCTCCAGAGGGGGCCCGATTTCCCCAGTTTCCAGTCCCTAAACCACGACCTTTTCCAAAATCAACTTAGAACGCTTCACCTGCTCAGGAATAGCCACCGGATAATCGCCTGTAAAGCAAGCTGAACAGAAACTATTGGTGTCTTCACCTGTAGCCTCAAGCATTCCTTCCCAACTGAGATAGGCGAGGCTATCTACTTCCAACTGCTGGGCAATTTCTGCTACTGATTTGGTGGCAGCAATGAGCTGATCCTGGGTGTCGGTGTCGATGCCGTAAAAGCAAGGATGAGTCACAGGTGGGGAAGAAATTCGCATGTGTACTTCTGCTGCACCCGCATCCCGCAAGGCTTTTACTAGTTTCCGGCTGGTTGTACCCCGGACAATTGAGTCATCCACAATAATCACTCGTTTACCCACTAGCACATCTTTCAGGGGGTTAAGTTTCATGCGAATCCCCGTCTCGCGCATGGATTGTGTTGGCTGAATAAAGGTTCGCCCTACATAGCGATTTTTAATTAGTCCCTCGGCGTAGGGTACGCCAGAGGCTTGGGAAAAGCCAATGGCAGCAGGTATGCCAGAATCAGGGACACCAAAAACAATATCCGCATCCACGGCTGATTCGAGGGCAATTTGTCGCCCTAACCGCATTCGATAGCTGTATAAACTTTCGTTGTGCATGACGCTATCGGGACGGGCAAAGTAAATCATCTCAAAGATACACAACTTACGCTGCGGCTGTTCACTCCAATGGTAAGAAGCCAAACCTTCTTCAGTAATCCATACTAACTCGCCTGGTTCTACGTCGCGGAGGTATTCGGCACCAATAATATCTAAACCACAAGTTTCCGAAGCCAAGACGTAACGAATGGGATTACCGGGTAATGTGCCAATAACTAAGGGACGGATGCCATTGGGGTCACGCACACCCATGACGCCATCGGGAGTACCAATAACTAAACTGAACGCGCCTTGGCAGCGTTTAAATGCCTGAATTGAACCTTCTAGCCAATCTGCACCAGCGTTGATGGCTTCGGCGATCGCAAAGGCGATCATTTCTGAATCGGTGGTTGTGATTAAATTAGCTTTGGTTTGGAGTAATTCTGCTCGCAATTGCACAGTGTTGACTAAATTACCATTGTGTGCTAACCCTAATGAACCTAAGCGGGTTTCAACCACAGCGGGTTGGGCATTAGCTTTGCGGCTAGAACCGGTAGTGGAATAACGAGTGTGACCAACAGCTAAGTTACCGGGTAACTGATCCAAAACGGTTTCATTAAAGACTTGAGACACTAAACCCATGTCTTTATGCAGATGGACTTTTGCACCCTCAAAAGTGGCAATGCCAGCTGATTCTTGACCCCGGTGCTGGAGGGCATACAATCCAAAGTAGGTCAGTTTAGCAACATCTTCTTCTGGTGCGTAGATGCCAAAAACACCGCAAGCTTCTTCGGGCTTGTCAGAACGATGTTCATGACTATGAATTGGGTTGTCAGTTTGATTGGGGTATTCATCCGGAGTGACGGGATGGATGGGAATCATGCTAGCTTTGCTCCTGGTTTGGGTGTCAAGTCACTGGGATTATGTCTCTGGATAGTTGCAGATTTCTTAATAAATCTTTAACCACTTATTAAAACAGTACCGTAATTAGGCTCAGAGACGTTAATCATCCAGGGGTAGGGGATTCAAATTAATTAACTAGGGGTATTTGCGTTGGTTACGAGACGTTTAGCGATCGCCTGTGAGTAGCGATCCTGCATATGTTCAATACTAACCTTGATTAAGGTTTGGTTATCAGTGGTTAAAACCCCCAAACTTACCTCAGAACTGTCAGAATTACCAACTGTACCTATTTTTTGCCATTTTTGATCCAGATGTTCCTGTAAGTAGGATTCCCAAATTTCCTGGTCTGTGGATGTGACAGAAACTAAAATTCTGGCCCCGCCTTCACCGAAGAGGATTTGATCTAGTCGTTGTGATTGTGTACTGAGAATTTCTAAATTTATTCGGGCACCCAGGTTGCCAGCAATACAACATTCTGCTATGGCAACGGCTATTCCTCCCTCAGCACAATCATGGGCTGAACGTATCCAACCCGCACGAATGCCCCCGCGACAAACTTGCTGCACACGGCGTTCTAAGTCAAAATCTACCCGTGGTGGTTTTCCGGCTACAGTGTTGTGGATAGTAGCTAAATATTCCGATCCTCCCAAGCTAACGGGAGATGTCAAAGGTAATCCCAGCAGATAAATGACATCGCCTGCTGCTTGCCAAGCTTGACCACAAATTTTACTTAAATCGGGAATCAACCCTATCATCCCTACCACAGGGGTAGGATAAATGGGTTGCGGGTTACCTTGGGAATCTAAGGTTTCGTTGTATAAAGAGACATTTCCGCCTGTAACTGGTGTTTCTAATTCTCGACACCCTTGGGCCAAACCCCGACAAGCTTCTGCTAATTGCCAATAACCAATGGGTTTTTCTGGACTGCCAAAATTGAGGTTATCTGTCACCGCTAGAGGTTCTGCACCCACACAGCTAAGATTGCGGGCTGCTTCTGCCACCACTGCCTTAGCTCCCTCATAGGGGTCAAGATAAACATAGCGAGGATTACAGTCTACAGTAGCCGCCACACCGCTTTGGTAATTAGGTGTTTTCCCTGTTTCACCTTCCAAGGGACGTAGGCGCACTACAGCAGCATCAGCACCACCAGGCAAAATAACGGTGTTGTTCTGCACTTGATGATCATACTGACGATACACCCAGCTTTTCGAGGCGATCGTGGGTGTGTCCAGCAAGGTTAACAGAATATCACTCCAAGATTGCAGGCGTCCTTGAACTTCAATGCCAGTAGTTGTACAAGGAGGCAAACAATCAGGTGTCCATTGCCAAGCTATACGTGCATATTCTGGTGGTTCTGTCAATAACTCCCGCTCATAAAGTGGAGTATTTTCTGCCAACGCCTCAGCGGGAATTTCTGCTGCTACTCCACCTTGGAAAAGAATCCGCACAATGGGTTCAGCAATTACTGTCCCCGCAACCACAGCCTGAAGTCCCCAACGATGGAAAATATCAATTAGCTCTTGTTCACGTCCCTTGTGGGCGACAAACAGCATTCGTTCTTGGGATTCGGAAAGTAGGTATTCATAAGGAACCATCCCTGTTTCTCGCACAGGAATTTTATCTAAATCCAGTTCAATACCCACACCACCCTTGGCTGCCATTTCCGATGTAGAACAAGTGATCCCCGCTGCACCCATATCCTGGGCAGCAACAACTGCCCCAGTCTTAAATGCTTCGAGGCAAGCTTCAATCAAAGACTTTTCCAAAAATGGGTCGCCTACTTGCACAGCCGGGCGGTCATCTACTGATTTATCACTTAATTCTGCACTAGCAAAACTGGCCCCTCCCATGCCATCACGTCCAGTGGTAGAACCAACATACAGTACAGGGTTACCTAAACCAGATGCCCCAGATTTGACGATTTCTGGTGTTTCCATCAAACCTAGTGCCATAACATTCACCAACGGATTTCCTGCGTAAGCCGGGTCAAAGTAAACTTCACCGCCGACGGTAGGCACTCCTACACAGTTACCATAGTGACTGATACCAGCCACAACACCAGTAAATAAACGTTGGGTTTTTGGATCTTCTAGGGAACCAAAACGTAATGAGTTTAATAAAGCAATGGGACGCGCACCCATTGTAAAGATATCTCTAAGAATACCTCCTACACCTGTAGCGGCTCCTTGGAAAGGTTCCACAGCTGAGGGATGGTTATGGGATTCAATCTTAAATGCCAGTTGCAGTCCGTCACCTAAATCTACAACCCCAGCGTTTTCACCGGGGCCAACCAGAATGCGGGGGCCTGTGGTAGGAAACTGTTTGAGCAAAGGTCGTGAATTTTTATAACAGCAATGCTCTGACCACATCACCCCAAACATTCCCAGTTCGGCTTTGTTGGGATGACGTCCTAACCGGCGAACAATTTCTGCATATTCTTCTGGTTTAAGACCTTCGGCAGCGATTTCTTGGGGAGAAAAAGGTGTAGAGGATGTGGCGGTCATGGAAATAATGCACCAACGAGTACAGAGCCTTATTGTATCGATTTAATTACTCAAATTAACGACCATGTACTAGGGATTGAGGACTGGGAAGAAGAGGCAGGGTACAGGGGATAATATTTCCTAACCTCTAACCTCTAACCTCTAACCTCTAACCTCTAACCTCTATTCACTAACTTGCAGGTTTTGTAAAATAAAGTCGGCTCTTGGTGCAAATCCATCACCGTATTCCAGGGGATAATGGGTAACTGCATAGAAAACTTTGCCATTTTGTTGCCCAAGATAAATAACTCCTGTTATATCTTGCCCTTTGCGGAAAACAATTTGTTCTTGAGACCAAGGGTAAGAAGCATCTTGCGTTTGGTTGACAATTTGCCATCCATTAGATGCTATGAGTCCAGATGCTCCATTCACAAAGTTTCTTAGCTGTTCTAGAGTTTGAAAACTGTTGAGGAAGGAAAAGCTGACATAAGCATCCTCATTTTTGTTACCGTCGAAATTGCTAATAAACCTGACCCCTGTACCTTCACCAGAACTAACCCCTTCGCTGATAAAATCTTCGTCAGGATAGTAGGTAGTAAATAACTGGCTGTATTCCTGGTAAAGCCTCAGATTAATAGGAGTTTCTTCCCCTTCAATACTAATTGTGGCAGTTTTGGTTTCAGGTCTGCCGCTTTTAGAGTTATAACTACTTTGAATAGGAGTAGGTGTAGCTCCAATGCTATTACCTGGAGAAGTTTGGTTGGATTGTGTTGCTGTGCAACCCCAGGATGTTAATAGCAGGATAGTTGCTGATACAATATGAACAAAACGAATAGACATTTTCCCTCAGATGGGCTAGTGTTTCGATAAAATTTGTCTCTATCTATCTATACCCCATAGCCAAATATATTTCCGTCAGTAGATGCAGATTAATGGTAAAAATTAAGTGACAAAAATCACTGCCAGTGATGATTATGATCTTTATACCTCAATTCCCGATTTGCAATAATAGATTATTACTGAACTCTAGCCGAGTCATTAATAGGGAACACACTAATCACCGACAGTCTTGATTTAAGCTGTCGGTTTTTTGTTATGTCGATGGATGGGCAAATAAAGTTTCCCCACAACTGGTTAATAACCCGACAAAAAGCTTGCCAAAGCCACTACCAAAAGTGGGGAGAGTATGATCAAATTAGAAATCTTATGGATTTTAATCTAGTAGACCGGAATTACACTCCTAAAAGCAACACCAATGGGTATTAAGACATCGCTTGAATGATGTAATCAAAGTAGGGTGCAGCTTCGGCAGCATCTTCTGCACTTAATAAGTCCAGGGAGGCTGTTTTTAAGGAATTGATCGCTTCTACCATTCCTGGTACGGGGACACCCAAGGAATTGTACATTTCTTTGACACCGATTAAACCAATTTTTTCTATTGGATCTTTGTCACCAGCAAGTACACCATAAGTGATCAGGCGCAAATACCAGCCAAAGTCACGGATACATAGAGAACGCTGACGTTCACCGTAAGCATTGCCACCGGGTGCGATAAAATCAGGACGCTTTTGCCAAAGTTTTTTGGTGGCTTCCTGAACAATTTTTTTCTCGTTCTCTGCTAAAGTCGCAGCAATCCGCGTCCGTTGTACGCCTGTTTGCAAAAATTCCTTGATACTTTTGAGTTCGCCACTGCTGGGATAACGCAGTTGGTCATCGGCTTGAAGAATAACTTGGCTAATTACAGTCATGATTTATTGCAATTACGCGAAATATTTATTTGCTAGTTTAACGAGTCTGAGGTACACAAAGAAAGATATATGAGATGTGATGTATTGAATTGCAATGTTTGGGACTAGGGAGTGGGGAGTTGGGAGACAAGGGGACAAGGGGACAAGGGGACAAGGGGACAAGAGAAAGTGATTTTCCCAATGACTAATGAATAATAGACAATGATGAAACAACAGGGTGAATTAATTGAACTGACGATCGCAGACCTGAGTGATACGGGTGATGGTGTGGGGCGTTTTGAGGAACTGGTGGTGTTTGTCCCGGATACTGTCCCAGGCGATCGCGCGATGGTGCGTTTGGTACATGTTAAACCTAAATATGCTCACGGCAAACTCCAGCGGCTGTTGCAACCATCTCCTCATCGGGTGCGACCGAGTTGTATTGTGGCTGATAAGTGCGGTGGTTGTCAGTGGCAACATATTAATTATGAATTTCAGTTGGCTGCTAAACGTAATCAAGTTATCCAAGCTTTACAACGTATTGGTGGTTTTGTCGATCCACCCGTAGATGCGGTGCTGACGGCGGCTTCGTCTTTGGGTTATCGCAACAAAGCTACCTATCCTCTGGGAGTGTCCGCTACAGGTCAAGTACAAGCTGGTTATTACCAAAAAGGTAGTCACCAATTAGTTAACTTGAATCAATGTCCAGTCCAAGACGTGCGATTAAATCCTTTATTGGCTGAAGTTAAACAAGACATTCAACAGCTAGGTTGGTCAATTTACGATGAAAAACGCCATCAAGGACAGATTAGACATTTAAGTTTACGCATTGGTAGACGCACTGGCGAAATTTTGTTGACTTTAGTCGTTAAGGACTGGAATTTGCCAGAAATTAATCACCAAGCCCAGGAATGGTTAAAACGCTATCCTCAGTTGGTGGGAGTTTCATTAAATCGTAATAGCGATCGCACCAATGCTATTTTTGGATCTCAAACTCGTTGCATTGCTGGTGTTCCTTATCTGCGAGAACAATTCGCCGGTTTAGAATTTCAAGTCCGTCCAGATACATTTTTTCAGGTTTATACAGAAACCGCAGAAGCATTATTACAAGTAATTCAGTCAGAACTCAATCTTCAAGGACATGAGTTGCTAGTTGATGCTTATTGTGGTATTGGGACATTAACTTTACCTTTAGCGAAACAAGTACGCCAAGCTACAGGCTTAGAAGTCCAACCAGAAGCTGTAAAGCAGGCAATTGTCAATGCCCAGCACAATGAAATTCATAATGTGACATTTCAAGTAGGCGCAGTAGAGAATTTGCTGCCAAAAATGGGAACAATACCAGATGTGATGTTACTTGATCCGCCACGTAAAGGATGCGATCGCGCCGTTATCGATTCTTTATTGCAATCGCAACCTAATCGCATTGTTTACGTCAGTTGTAAAGTAGCCACTCTCGCTCGTGACCTGAAATTGTTGTGCCAAGATGGGCTATACACTATTACACGGATACAACCCGCTGACTTTTTTCCCCAAACAGCCCATGTGGAAGCTGCCGCCTTTCTTGTGCTATCACATTTGCATAGGGGTACTAAATCCTAGATAAAAACTCAAATTGCAAATTCGTAGTCTAGTGCATACTAAAAATGCTAAAATCGAATTAACCTAAAAATAAAAACGATTTTGTTACAAAGATTAAAAGTTGCATCAACTCTCAAAAACATGAAATAAGATTGTTTCAAGTACGAATCGGCAACAAAAAGGGTATCCCAATACTCTTCTAAAAAATGCCCAGCACTTTTAGTTGCTAACTGCATTAACAGTCCTTCCCAGCCGTTTTATGTATCAGCAATCTAACCTCATAAACAGAGTCAATGCTCCATAGCATTTTCAAAATTTAGTATCTAAAGACGCAAGTTTGAAGGCAGCATGACCACCTCAACTTTTATCAGGGTGCCTGTAAAAGCAAACTGATGTCTAGCTAACTGAAAGCTACGGGGTTTCTCTTGTGATTACCATTTCCCTTCGTCCAGTTGGACGCTATTGGGGCACAATTAGTTTTGCCTCAACTCTTTACCTTTGTCCAATCTTAGATTTATTATTGGCAGAAATTCCTGCAAAATTGCAAGCAGAACTGCGTTTAGGACTCCAAGAAGCCTTAGTAAATGCAGCCAAACATGGCAATAATCTTGATCCCAGTAAAACAGTTGTAGTCCGTTTTTCCTTAATAGATAATAAATATTGGTGGGTTATATCAGATCAAGGACAAGGTTTTGCACCTGTACCTACTACACCTGCTAGTGAAGAAGACCCAATAGATTATTTACCACCCGACGAATCAGAAAGCGGGCGTGGTTTATGTCTTCTGCATCAAATTTTCGATCAAGTAGAGTGGAACCACAAAGGCACAGAATTGAGGCTTTGTAAACAAATGGAAAATCGCCCCCGGTTGTCTTTACGACGTTAGGGGCTGGGAGTTAGGGATTAGAGGTTAGGAAGTATTTCCCCCACTCCCTACTCCCCATTACCCCTTATCCCCAGAGGGGGCCCCGAGTTCCCCACTCCCTTATCCCCATGACTCGGACAAGGAGGTGCAGAAATTGAGCGATCTAACCAACCAACGGCTTGTTCTAATCTGACTATGGCTTCTTGGGGCTGATTTTTGACAAGATATAACAGAGCTGCGGCTGCTTGTTCACTAGCGCGAGAATTGCGGTTAGACTTGAGGCGATGCCAATCGTTAGGGGAAATACTTAGCTTTTCCATGAGGGCTTGGGCTAGTTCTAGAGTGCTAAATTCATTCAATTGACTGGTTTGAAGCGACTCGGTAGGTTGAGACATAACTATTGGCAAAGTTGCATTTATCTCTCTCTACTTTACTACTTGTCAATGAAGCCGCCTAAACAATCATCTCAGCCTTCACCAGAGGAAAATCAGGAACCAGATTTTGAGCAAGAACTAGAGGATTTAGAGCGATCACTTGTCTTCTTAAAGGAACGGTACCATCAAATACAAGGCGATCGCCAGCAACAGGCACAATGGCAACAGCGTCGCCACGAATTAAACCAAAATAAACATCAAACCCCGGAAATCAAAGCTGAATTACAGCACATCAAACAGCAGTTAGAAGTCCTAGAAATAAACTTAGAAAGCCAGTTATTTTCTTGGCGGAGTCTGAAGAAACCTTTTTGGCAAATAGTCCGCTTTGGCGGCATGGGCGTTATTATAGGCTGGATATTAAAGTCCTGTGTTGGTTAATTCCTCAGTTGGGTTTTGCATTAACTTAACTGTTAATATTCTTTAATATGTGTCCTCTCTAAGTTGACGAAATAAAATTTATATACTATGGAAAATAGAAGAATTGCCGAAATCTTGCGGAGTGGTCAACCTGATGAGTCCCTGGTGATTCAAGGTTGGGTAAGAACAAAACGTGAGTTAAAAGGATTTGCGTTTATAGAAGTCAATGACGGTTCATCATTAGCAAATTTGCAAGTCGTCATTAATCAGGATTTGCCAGACTACGAAGTTACTATTAAAAAACTCAATACAGGTGCGGCTGTAGAAGTGCATGGGGTATTGGTAGCTTCCCAAGGTAAAGGACAGCGTATTGAAATAACAGCCCAAACAGTGAAAGTCTACGGGGAAGCTGATCCCGAAACTTATCCCCTGCAAAAAAAACGCCATTCTTTTGAATTTTTACGCACAATTGGACACTTGCGATCGCGGACTAATTCCTTTGGTGCAGTTTTCCGCGTCAGAAATGCTTGTTCTGCTGCTATTCACCAATTTTTCCAAGAAAGAGGCTTTTTATGGGTACATACACCTGTAATTACCGCTAACGACTGCGAAGGCGCGGGTGAATTATTCAGCGTTACCAGCTTAGATCTGAAAAATATTCCCCGCACAGATAGTCAAGCAATAGACTACAGCCAAGACTTTTTCGGTAAACCCACATATTTAACAGTTAGCGGACAGTTAGAAGCCGAAGTCATGGCTATGTCCTTTTCCAACGTCTACACCTTCGGCCCTACCTTTCGCGCCGAAAATTCCAACACCTCCCGCCACCTAGCCGAATTTTGGATGGTTGAACCAGAAATGGCATTCTGTGACTTAAATGGAGATATGGATTTAGCCGAAGCATTCCTCAAGTATGTATTTCAATATGTGTTAGAAAAATGCCCAGAGGACATGGAATTTTTCAATCAACGCATTGATAATACAGTCTTAGCCACAGCCGACAATATCATTAACAATCAATTTGAACGTTTAACTTACACAGAAGCAATTAAACTTCTGGAAAAAGCCGATGTCAAATTTGAATATCCTGTCAGTTGGGGGTTAGATTTACAATCAGAACACGAACGTTACCTAGCTGAACAATTATTTAAAAAGCCAGTAATTCTTACAGATTATCCAGCGCAAATCAAAGCCTTTTATATGCGGTTGAGTGATGATGAACAAACCGTCCGCGCAATGGATATTCTCGCCCCTAAAATTGGTGAAATCATTGGTGGTTCTCAAAGAGAAGAACGCCTAGAAGTTTTAGAACGCCGCATTTTAGCCCAAGGAATGCAACCAGAAGACTTGTGGTGGTATCTCGATTTACGTCGTTATGGAACCGTCCCTCACGCTGGCTTTGGTTTAGGTTTTGAAAGACTTGTACAATTTATGACAGGTATGGGCAATATCCGCGATGTCATCCCCTTCCCCCGCACACCCCAAAGCGCAGAATTTTAATAGTTAGATAAACAGAACCCGCATTAGCGGGTTTTTTGTTCACAATAAGTAGCAGAGCTTATCATAGATAAAGGATAGATATATTGCAACATACATATTCATCATGAATATACAAGATAAAACAATTGCTAAAATCCGCAATATGCCGGAATCTTTAGTTCAAGAGGTAAGTGATTTTGTTGACTTTCTTTTAACTAAATATAGCGGAGATAATTGGGAATTATGGATTCAGTTTAGTGAATCATTAAACATGGCTGAATCAGATTTTTCTGACTATTTATCTAACTTGGAAGATTATGAAGAACGTTTAGCGCGTGGGGAAATTTATTGGTAGATATCAAACGTGGGGATATAGTTCTTTGCGATCTCAATCCAGTGGTTGGTACAGAACAAGCAGGAATAAGACCTGTAGTAGTTGTGCAAATTGATCGGGCAAACGCCGTTAGCCCTCATACCATCATTGCACCATTCACATCAAAAATTAGACGGGCGATATTACCATCTCATGTTTTTGTTCCTGCTGGTATAGGTGGATTAAGTCAAGATTCTGTAGTGCTTTGTGAACAAATTCGAGTTGTTGATAAATCAAGAATATTAAGAATTATTGGTCATTTGGATGAGAATTATTTAAATAAATTGTCAGTAGCTTTATCTACTATCCTAGGTTTAACAATACTAAATGACGAAGATGTTTAGTACTGATTATGTTTATTTGTCAAAATAACCTAAAAAATCAACAGGAAATTTAATTTTTTCCTCAGGAATAATAAACTAGCATGGCAGATATTCCTGGTGTTTAACAAACGATGCAAATAACCCTAAATAAAGCAAAATTGACCGTACCTGGGCCTCAACCCCTACCCATATTTGGACGTACCGCTTTACTTGTACGCTTTGTTAAAGACTCCATTGGCTTATCGCGTCATTTATTTCAAACCTATGGTTCCGTCGTCTCCTTAGCAGCAGGTGGAGGAACTAATCTCTACTCACCTCAACCCAACTGTCCTGGTACTGTGTTTGCTTATGGGGCGGAAAATGTGCGTGAAGTCACAACTCAGCACGAGGTTTATTATAAATTTCCCTTGACTGGCGGCTTGTACCGTCAACGGAATGATTCTACCCGTACAGAAACCCTAAAGCATTTTGGCGTGGGGTTATTTGGTGTCAACAGTAATACTCATCGTCAGCACCGCCAGCTATTAATGCCAGCTTTTCACAAACAGCGTATTGAGTCCTACCGTGACGACATTGTTGCTATTACCCAATCAGTAATCGAAAAATTGCCGATTAATCAACCTCTGAATATAGCTGAGGTTATGCGACTTCTCACCTTGCGCGTAGCTACTAAAACCTTGTTTGGCGCGGATATTGGTGAAGAGGGCAGTAATAGTGCCACCTTATTACAAAAAATTGGTACTTTACTTGGTTCACCTGCGATCGCCATCCTCCCATTTGACTTACCAGGGCTACCCTTTCATCGGTTGCTGACTTTAATGGCGCAACTAGATGAAGAAATGCGTACTCTCATTCGGCGTAAGCAAGCCAATGCCACAGACGGGGGAGACGTACTTTCAATGTTAATCCAAGCCAGGGATGCTGAAAGCGGTTTAGGACTGACTGAAGACGAACTCTTAGGACACGTCAGCGTCATCTTTGCGGCTGGACATGAAACCAGTGCTAATGCCCTAACTTGGACGTTGTTTCTGCTTTCACAACATCCAGATATAGCTGCTGATTTATTAGATGAATTAGAGACAGTTTTGCAAGGACAACCACCAACTGTTGAAAATTTACAGCAGTTACCTTTGCTGGAACGAGTCATCAAAGAAAGTATGCGCGTTTTACCACCTGTACCCTGGAACGCGCGGGTAACATCGCAACCAACCGCTTTGGGGGGCTATGACTTACCTCAAGGAACAGAAGTTTTCGTCAGCATTTACCATACTCATCATTTGCCCGAAGTTTATCCCAACCCAGAGAAATTTGATCCGCAACGTTGGGAGAAATATGAACCTACGATGTTTGAATACAACCCTTTCAGTGCTGGTTCTCGCATCTGTATTGGCGCGCCTTTTGCCATGATGGAAATAAAAATTGTCTTGGCCATGCTGTTGATGCAATACCGCTTGCAATACCTGCCACAGCAAAATATTGACCGTCAGGGAATAATCGTGATGGTTCCCAAATATGGAATGCCCATGCTAGTTCATCATCAAGACCGCCAATTTGCCCAAGGCTTAGGGGGCGTTCGGGGCAATGTCCGCGAAATGGTAGAGTTACCAGAATGATGATGGTAGATGGCACCCTCACAAATAAAGGTAGTTAAGGCTGGTAATATACCCTGTCCTTGTATCGCCTAATTTTTGATGGGATGTAGTTATGTTTGGCACTGGAACTGTGAAAAATTGTTCTCAATCCAAACCACCTGAACGTACCTAGATGAACTGTCGGGAGAGAATGTTGATCAATCTACTCCCAAAGTAGAAGATTTGTGATGGGGCTATCAGCTATCAGCAATCAGTTAAACATTTTAAAGCTGACGACTGAAGGCTGATAGCTATTTAAGCCATTTGATTTTCAATCGCCCACCGTGCTAGTTCAGTGCGGTTGTGGAGATTGGTTTTGCCCAACATATTGGACACATGGCTTTCAACTGTGCGCTGACTGACGTTTAGTTCTTCAGCAATTTCCCGGTTAGCTAAACCCCTAGCAACAAACTGTACTACTTTCAGTTCGGTTGGGGTTAACTGCACATCGAAGGGAACCTGAATACGGGAACCGTTTTCTCCTCCTTTGGCTTGGTGTTCTTTCCAACGGATGGTTTGCTTCAGCGAAGATTCTACTTGTGCTACGAGTTCTTCTGGTTCAAAGGGCTTGACCATATATACATCAGCCCCTTTATTCAGACCTTTAACTCGGTCTGCACTTTGTCCTTTCGCTGATAGGAAGAGAACGGGAATCCAGCCGGTACGCTCGTTTTGTCGCACTTGCTCGACAAAAGTATATCCGTCCATTTCCGGCATCATTACGTCACAGATGATCATGTCTGGAACATCTTGTTCAAGAATTTCCAGAGCTTCTCTTCCGTTTTCGGCAGTGTTGACTTCATAGCCTCTGAATTCCAGGTAATCCTTCACCAGCAAGATGAGGTTAGGGTCATCATCAATCAGTAGAAGTCTTTTGTGATCTTTCATGCTGGGCTCTTTCATAGCAGTGGCACTTGTCGCGCTTCGGTCCATCAAGGTCTTGAGTGGTTATCCTCTATGGTGGATTGTTGAGATGTTGTCCTGTTCCCACTTAACTTGCCTCTGCTTTCTGGCTATCTCAAAAGTGGTGATCACTTTATGTGAGACTACCAGCTCATTGGCAAATTTCCGGTAAGGATACGTAGAGCAGTAGTATTTATAATGCGTTATTATATATCGCTTTGAAAGTGGCGGGTGAAAAAACACTGATTAAATAATAATCCTTCCGATTCACAAGTTACGTATTGGCTTGAGATGACCCTAACTTCCAAAGAACCCGCACTTTCATCGACTTACTGCTTTACTATATCCTGCGGATGTTAAGCCTCTATCAAATGTTCACAAGCAAGTAGGGGCGTTTCCGGCAAAAGATGGGTTAAAAATGCATATTCTTTCACCACCGTTCTGCCTATTAAGTGTTCTGGGATGTTCCGCTCAATAACTTATAAGTTGGCTTGGCAATACCAGGCACCGTCTGGGTAGACAACCATTATCGGTCTAGAACCACAAACTCGCAAGCAATTGGCTTTAGTCCTGACAATGGAACCGGGACAACTGTAAAAAGCGTAATTTCAAGTTTGAGCTTCTTGAATTTGCCGCTTTTTCAATTACTCCCTAGTTTCCAGACTAACTTGTTTTGAACAGCAGTTAACTGCTGTCTGGTCAGCACAGGAAAAAATGTGTCGCTTGTGTGGCTGAATTTTTGCCAGTCCTGACGTTTCTACACAATTACTTAAGGCTTGGTTGTTTAGAGGCTGAGTGGTTTTAGGGATTTGACGGCTGCACTGGATCACTGTAATGTTACTCATCGAGCGGCACCCTCATTACAGTTCTATAACAAATTCCCCGCTTTGCAAATAAATTTATCTATATAAAAATATTTGTCACTTCCCGAACAAATCCGGAAACATAGACATAAGCAAGTATTTGTACCTAAGTAATCCTGCGATTTGCTAGTTCGGAAACCCGTACTTAAGGCATTGTTGCCATGAGATGCTGCTGTTCGGTAAATTAGCACTCAGGAGTTGAGAGTGCTAACTCTGGAGAAAATAAATATTTATGGCAGCCGTAACTTTAAGCGTTTCTACAGTTAAACCCCTAGGCGATCGCGTTTTCGTAAAAGTGAGCGCCCCGGAAGAAAAAACCGCAGGTGGTCTGTATTTACCCGACAATGCTCAGGAAAAACCCCAAGTAGGTGAAGTTGTCGCCCTTGGCCCTGGCAAGCGTAACGATGATGGTAGCCGCCAAGAATTAGACCTTAAGGTCGGAGATAAAGTGCTGTACTCCAAGTACGCTGGCACTGACGTCAAGCTTGGCACCGAAGAATATGTACTGCTGTCTGAAAAAGACATCTTAGCAGTCGTCAGCTAATAGGGAATGGAAAGTAGGCTTCGCCGTGAGCGTAGCTTCCCGAAGGGTACGGGAGTAGGTGAGCCAGCCCAGTCTTGTTGTCCCAACAAAGAGCAGTCAGCGCGGTCATGGGGGTTTCCCCAAGAGCGACTGGCGTTGGACTGGCAAATCCGCAGGAGATTGGGGAAGAATAACACCTAATACCCAATGCCCAATGCCCAATTCAAGAAAAAATTGACTTAACTCCCTGATTTTATAGACCTATGGCAAAGCGCATTATTTACAACGAAAACGCTCGTCGCGCCCTGGAGCGAGGCATTGACATCTTGGCTGAGGCTGTAGCTGTTACCCTTGGCCCTAAAGGTCGTAACGTGGTTCTGGAAAAGAAATTTGGCGCACCACAAATCGTCAATGACGGTGTAACCATCGCCAAAGAAATCGAATTAGAAGACCACATTGAAAACACAGGTGTGGCTTTGATTCGTCAAGCCGCTTCTAAGACCAATGACGCTGCGGGCGATGGTACTACCACTGCGACCGTTTTGGCTCACGCTATGGTCAAAGAAGGCTTGCGGAACGTTGCTGCTGGCGCTAATGCGATTTCGTTGAAGCGTGGTATTGATAAAGCTGCCACCTTCCTCGTAGGAAAGATTGCTGAACACGCTCGTCCAGTAGAAGATTCCAAAGCGATCGCCCAAGTTGGTTCTATTTCAGCTGGTAACGACGAAGAAGTCGGTCAGATGATTGCCCAAGCAATGGATAAGGTGGGCAAAGAAGGCGTAATTTCCCTGGAAGAAGGGAAATCTATGACCACTGAATTGGAAATCACCGAAGGGATGCGCTTTGAAAAAGGCTATATCTCTCCTTATTTCGCTACCGATGCTGAACGCATGGAAGCGATTTTCGATGAGCCTTTCTTGCTGCTGACCGATAAAAAAATTGCTTTGGTACAAGACTTGGTACCAGTTCTAGAGCAAGTAGCTCGTGCTGGTCGTCCTTTGGTGATTATCGCCGAAGATATTGAGAAAGAAGCTTTAGCAACCTTGGTGGTTAACCGCCTACGGGGTGTGCTGAACGTTGCGGCTGTTAAGGCTCCTGGCTTTGGCGATCGCCGTAAAGCAATGCTAGAAGATATCGCCGTTCTCACTGGTGGTCAACTAATCACTGAAGACGCTGGTCTGAAGCTAGAAAATACCAAGCTGGAAAGCCTAGGTAAAGCTCGCCGGATCACCATTACCAAAGACAACACCACAATTGTTGCTGAAGGTAACGAAGCTCCTGTGAAAGCTCGTTGCGAACAAATCCGTCGTCAGATGGATGAAACCGAATCTTCTTACGACAAAGAGAAGTTGCAAGAACGCCTTGCTAAACTCTCTGGTGGTGTAGCTGTGGTGAAAGTGGGTGCAGCCACTGAAACCGAAATGAAAGATAAAAAGCTGCGCCTAGAAGATGCTATCAATGCCACCAAAGCTGCTGTGGAAGAAGGTATTGTTCCCGGCGGTGGTACAACTCTCGCTCACCTTGCTCCTGAGTTAGAAACTTGGGCAAAAGCCAATCTCAAAGATGAAGAGTTGATTGGTGCTTTGATTGTAGTTCGGGCTTTGCCTGCGCCTCTGAAGCGGATTGCTGAAAACGCTGGTCAGAATGGTGCTGTAATCGCCGAACGTGTAAAAGAGAAAGATTTCAACATTGGCTACAACGCTGCAACCAACGAATTTGTCGATTTATTGGCTGCTGGTATTGTTGATCCTGCCAAAGTGACTCGTTCTGCACTGCAAAATGCTGCTTCCATCGCTGGGATGGTGTTGACAACCGAATGTATCATTGTTGACAAGCCTGAACCCAAAGATGCTGCTCCTGCTGCTGGCGGTATGGGTGGCGGTGACTTCGATTACTAATATTCTGTAATCAGTCAAATAATTTTAAACAGCTGCTTCTTATATAGAGGCGGCTGTTTTTTGTAGATTAACTTAATTTGTTAGCTGAAACTATAGTTGAAATTTCTTGTAGAATATCATTCTGTTCTTGCTTAAGAATTTCCAGCCTGCTTACAAGTTTATTCAGTCGGTCTTGCTTAGTCTCCAGCTTCAATGTGTCTTGAGAATTACTGCTTAAAAAAGTTAAAGGTTTAATACTCAACTTAAGTAATGATGCAACTAATTTGAAGGGTACTGTTAATGTAGCTAATAAACCTTTCTCTATAAGTCGGTTGAAAACTTTAAATAATTGCCAAATACTAAAAAGTATCAGCAAAATAGTTATAAAACCAAAAAGAGGATGATTAATGCTCCAGACGGAAAATTTTAGTATCCAAGAAATCATCGGATGAACATCAATCCAAGACTTGATATGAACCAGTTGATTATTTATTAAAGAATTAATAACCTGTTCAATTTCAGTTGGAATAGTAGTACTAAATTGCTCTACTTTTTGAAAATTATCCTCTACAGAAGTTACCAATTGATGACTTTTATCTATAAATGAATTTTCTGCTTGCTTTGCAGTTTCAGAGATTGCGCCTACAGCTTTATTAGTAATTTGATTGACGTTATTTGCTGTATCACCTAAAGTTTGATTCAGAGATTGTTTAGCTTGTTCTACTGTTTCGCCAACACTATTGATTGATTTATTCTTTATTTGCGTAAGAATATCAATAGTTTTATAAGTTGTTTCATTGATAGTATTTAGTAGATATTGCTTCATGATTTTAGATAAATTGTAAGATAAACTATGTAATTGAGTATGTCTACATTAAGTGAATTATAATTATTAAATTACTTTGCGGCAAAAGTATCTTTTTATAAAATACCCACTATTCCTCCTATCATTTGTAAGAAGCGAATAACAATATCTATAGATATTTCATGAGAAATAGCAAATTTTAATAGAAGTAATGCTATGTCATGAATAGAAGCTCCTGCAATAATCAAATCTAGTAACTGCTTTGCTAATAAAATAAATTCTGGGTAATTTGCAATAATAAAATCTGTAATTTTGAGTACCTTACCAAGTACATCTACACCCTTAATGATCATTTGTAATATATGCTTGACTTGCTCAATATTATTTGGAGCCAAACTTTGATTGAGAAGATTTTCAATAATAGGTTGAAACTGTGAAATATCCATATTTATTCTCCTGTCACTACTTAAAATAGCCAAATTATTTTATACAGTAATCAGTATTCACACTAATTTTATATCAATATAGTTTCAGATAAGAATAATTAATAATCTTAGATGTGTCAGCTGCTTCCCGCAAGGTCAATATCTTTTTAAAGAAAACTTTTACGGGAGGATATCATGAAAGAGTCAGTCATTTATCAAGATATTGTGCAAAAAGAAGCGTTAAAAATAGTTAATCGCCAGATTAAAAAACGTTTTGGTGAAGTTAATGATTCATTAATGACACAGATAAGAGATTTATCGGCTGATGAATTAGAAGATTTAGGAGAAGCATTATTTGATTTTTCTGAAATAGCTAATTTAGCAGCTTGGTTAGAAAGAAATAGTATATTAGCAAGTTTATACATAAAATAGTTGTGATATGAGAGGCTTTATATACAACGTCTCTACAGATTAATTCTGAAAATACTGATTTAGTTATATGTTGAAAATAACAGAACGAGAATTAATTAAACTGTGAAATATGAGCGAAATCCACACTGATAAAACACCTCTACATACTCTAAATCCACTGAATCGATTTTCTGATAGAGCCGAAAATTATGTAAAACATCGTCCTAGTTATCCCGATGCAGCTATTGATATTATCCTAGAAGGCTTATCTCCTACCTCGCAACTCAAAGCCGCAGATATTGGTGCTGGTACAGGAATTTCTTCACGATTATTGGCTGAACGTGGAGTTAATATTATTGCTACTGAACCAAATACAGCTATGAGAGAAGCTGCTAAAATACATCCTTTGGTAGAGTGGCGGGATGGAACAGCAGAAGCAACAAAATTACCTGATAAATCTGTTGATTTAGTTACCTGTTTTCAAGCTTTTCACTGGTTTAACCCAGAACCTAGTTTATGGGAGTTTCACCGCATTTTAAAACCATCAGGACGGTTAGCTGTGGTGTGGAATAACCGTGATAAAGATGATGAGTTGACGGCGGAGTATAGCCGCATAGTGCGTGCAGCGTCTAACAATCATCCAGCAGAATCACGGATGCAATCGGTAGAACCACTATTAGTAACTTCTCATTTTATTAATATTCGTGAATATACCTTTACTTATCGCCACGAGTTAGATTTAGCTGGACTGATTGGTAGGGCGATGAGTTCTTCTTATGTACCGCATGAAGGTGCAGCATACAATCAAGTTATCACCGACTTACAAGATTTATATCAGCAGTTGCATAATCAGCAAGGCTTTGTTTATATGGTATATCGCACCAGTGTTTATCTTGGTGACGCAATTAATTAGAACTTTATCTATCTAGTTAAATACCGCATCAGTGTATCTGCACTGGTGTGCAGCGTTTAGTCAATGCTAGCTTGGCAGCAATAACCATTTGAGGCGGGTAGTAAATGGCTGTTGGGAACGAAGCACAGGGTAGCAAATTCATCACCACAGAACCGCTAAAAGCTAGTGATGAGATTGAGCAAAAACTATGGGATGTTGTTCGCAGCGCTTTTGCTGAGAGGAACTGTATCGGCTATTGGCGCTATCCGATTTTCTCGCAGGTGGGGGAAACTCGCAAAGAGCCAGATATCTTGATTGTTGATCGAGAATTGGGTTTAGTTGTCATCGAAATTCAAACTGTTACCATTGATCAAATTGTTGCTGTCGATGGTGGAAAGTGGCAATTACAAAACTCTGAAACTACAGAATTTAATTTTTGCCAGCAAGCAGAAAATCAGCTAAGAGCATTAATAGCATATAGCGATCGCGAGCCGGCAATTTGGCGTAAAGTCAATGGTAGGGCAATAGTTGCATTACCTCTGATTACCCAAGAACAATGGCAGCAAAAAGGTTTTGAGCAATCACCAAGCCCATCAATGATTTTTCAAGACCAGTTAGATAAAGTTAACTTGGTGGAACGCATTCAACAATCTGCGGTTGTAGTTCCCGGAGAAAATTTAGAAGATAAAGACTGGGAATTGCTACTTTCTGTGATTGGTGGAACACCTGTACTTCGCAAAAATCCGCGCCACCGAGTTTCCACCACCGGCAAAACCCGTTCTAGTGTCATCGATAGTTTGCGAAATAAATTATACGAAATCGATTTACAGCAAGAACATATTGGTAAACAAATTCCCCCTGGTTTCCAGCGTATTCGTGGGATTGCAGGTTCAGGTAAAACTGTGCTGCTGTGTCAAAAAGCCGCACATATGCATCTCAAGCACCCAGATTGGGATATTGCCTTGGTTTTTTTCACGCGATCGCTCTACGATTTAATGATTGGGTTATTAGATCAGTGGATACGCCGTTTTAGTTGCGGTGAGTTGCAGTACGACCCCATGAATAATCAGAAATTGCGCGTACTTCATGCTTGGGGAGCCAAGGAACAACCCGGTTTTTACAGTACAATTTGCGAGTACCACGGCAAAAAATCTAAAACGCCACAAAATACAAGGGAGAAACAGCCAAATCGCAGTTTAATAGACTTAAGTAAACGGCTACAAGAAGAAATTAAGATTGAACCGATGTTTGATGCCATCTTGATTGATGAAGGTCAAGATTTGGTAGCCGAAGACGATTTAAAATATCAAGATAAACAAGCCATATATTGGTTAGCTTATCAAGCCTTGCGACCTGTGGATGCTGAACATCCAGAGCAACGGCGTTTGATTTGGGCTTATGATGAATCTCAAAGTTTAGATAACCTGAAAATTCCCACAGTATGGGAGTTGTTTGGTGCTGAAGCAAATTTTCGTAAAGCTGTTAGTGGTAGCTACAAAGGCGGCATTAAAAGGTCTGAGATTATGCGCCACTGCTATCGTACACCAGGGCCAATTCTTACGGCTGCCCATGCAATTGGCATGGGTTTACTCCGTCCTCAAGGAATGCTGACAGGTTTAACTAACAAAGATGATTGGCAGAAAATTGGTTACGAAGTCGAGGGCGATTTCCGACGTATTGGTCAGCCATTAACTATCCATCGACCGCCAGAATATTCACCAAATCCCATTCCAGAAATGTGGGGAGAACCTGTATTAGAGTTTGACACTTATAGTTCTCGTCCAGAAGAAATGATGGCTCTGGCTGAGAACATTATGCATAATATTGTCCACGATGGACTTAATCCCAGTCGTGATATTTTAGTGATCATTTTAGGCCCCACTTACGAGGCGATGGAATTAGAAACCTATGTGGCTGGTTTCTTAATGGCACAGGATATTGATGTTTATATCCCTACGGCGATGAAGTTAAATGATTTAACCCCCCAATGGCCTAAACATGACCCAGATAAATTTTGGCATGAGGGAGGAGTCACAATATCCCGCGTCAATCGTGCCAAAGGACAAGAGGCTGATATGGTTTATGTGGTTGGTTGCGATTATGTGGCTCGTCATGAAAATAATGTAAATTGCCGCAATCAGTTGTTTGTGGCTTTAACGAGAGCGCGAGGTTGGGCAAATCTGAGTGGTGTGGGCAGTTATCCTCTGTATGATGAGATGCGGCGAGTGATTGCTAGTGGTGATAGTTTCACGTTTACTTACAAACGCCCACCGCAGCGCGATATTACGGATTGTGAATGAGTAATTCTCTCAATTTTGCATTTAAAGGTTTGTAGTGAGGACTTTAGTCCTCGACTAAAGGCTATATTTGCTGACTACGAACTGAATTACAACAATTTTACATTGCTTAACGTAGTTTGATTTATTCCCGCCTACTTACTTAGAGGATTAGTTTCACTCACCCGTTTTATTACTAGCTCGATGAGCGCGCGCCTCGGCTGAAGCCATAACTTCATCAAAATTCTCTAGTAATTCACCAGGGAAGTTTTCCAAAATTCTAGTAGAAATAGCAACCCGACCTTTACCTTCATCCAAGTCAATAATTACAGCTTTAATTGTTTGACCGACTTGAAAGACTTTTTCTAGAGATTCAATGAATTTTTGGCTGACTTGCTTAATGTGTAGTAAGGCGCTGAGACCATCTAAATCTACAAATACTCCAAATGGTTTGATACCAGTCACTTTACCTTCTACTAATTGACCTAGTTCTAACAAGCTGAAACTGCTAGAACGAGTCGCCAAGCGCTGGGAAAGAATGAGTTTATTGGTGTTGCGGTTAATTTCTAAAAAACCCACAGTGAGGGTATGACCTTTTAGTGCTTCTAAGTTATCACGCTCTGCTAAGTGCGATCGCGGAATAAATCCCCTTAAACCCAGCAAATCAACAGTGACACCACCTTTATTTACACCCATGACTCTGACTTGCACCGTTTGGCCGCCTTCTTGCATTTGCGCCAATTTTTCCCAAATTTGCTGAATTTCTAACTGTTTGCGAGAAAGGGTAACTTGACCTTCTGCATCTTGATCGCGGATAATCAAAAACTTCAATTCTTCTTGCAACGGCAACACTTCCGCTAAATCGATAACTGCTCTCAAAGAAGCCTCTTCGCGGGGGAGAAAAGCGGATGATTTGCCACCAATATCAACGTAAGCTCCATCATGGTCAAGTTGAAACACTTTGCCATGTACGACTTGTCCCTTCTGAAACTGGTAGTCGTGGGTTTCTAGTGCTTTGGCAAAATCGTCCATTGTAAAAGACGAATTGGCTGGTTGAGAAAGTTTCGATTCGGAGTTCATGACGATTGAAGATAAATAGTTATTTGATTGGATGCCACTGGAGTTTTACTAAACGCCTAACAAAGTCCGATCTATTGGGAGTGTTAGTTGAATATGCTTGTTAATTATGGCATGAGGATTTGGCTGGTAGAAAAGACCAAAATAGCTGGCATAACGCCCATTGCGATTTAAGTCCTCAACACAGTGTCAAACAGTTGCTTGACCTGCTCCCAAGCATCAGCTGCGGCTTTAGGATTATAGCTGGCGCGATGGTCACAAAAAAATCCGTGGTCAGCTCCATCGTAGCGAAACACTTGATGGGGAATTTTATATTTTTCTAACTCTGCGGCTATCTCATCCACTTGTTCTGGGGGAATACTGGCATCTTCCTTGCCAAAAAAAGCATACACTGTGCCTTTGATTTCTGGGGTACGGGTAATTGTAGGCGCGCCACCCCCTGGTGTGCGGGTAGTAATGCCAGCACCGTAGAAGGCAGCAGTAGCTTTTATATCTGGTAAGGTGGCAGCTAAATATGCTACATGACCTCCAAAACAAAAACCAATACAGCCAAAGCTATCTGGTTTCACCTGGGGTAGAGACTTGAGATAGTCGATGGCTGATTGAATATCACTCAATAACTCTGATGCTTTAGTTTGCGACCAAGCATATTTTCTGCCAATTTCAATATCTTCGGGAGTGTAACCTGTTTCAAAACCAGGGGCTTGACGCTGAAAAAGTGCCGGGGCGATGGCCACATATCCTTGTTTAGCAATTCGTTCTGTAACTTCACGAATGTGAATGTTAACACCAAAAATCTCTTGTAAAACTACAATTCCTGGGTAAGAGCCAGATGCTTGGGGCTGTGCTAAGTAAGCCGATACTTGGAAATTATCTTGCGAAAGTTCAACCGTTGTGGTATTTATTACTTGCTCTGTCATAAAAACTTTTACCAGTGCTGTGTCATTAGATATGTGATTATTTGATATAACTATGCCAGTATCTCTAGGCTATTACTAGTCAAAAGTTATCAATTAGCAAAAGTGCGTGCATCAGAAATTTCTCCCCCAAAATTCCCTGTGTAAATCAAATATTTGACACGTAATCAATGCACCTAGCACCGCAAGGCGGAAGTCAAAAGTCAAAAGTCAAAAGTCAAAAGGCTTATCAAACAGGCTGTTTGACGATTTTAAATGGTATGCCTATTTATGCCGTGCTGTACTAGTCACTTGCTCTTATTAGTATTCAAGAGGTTTAGTGATGATTCAATTCCGTATTCAGCCAGACAGTGAAATTCCCGCATCAACCCAGCTGTTTAATCAAATTCGGTTTGCGATCGCTTCTCGGCAATATCCACCTAGTTACAAGTTGCCAAGCACAAGAGCGCTAGCTATGCAAACTGGGTTACACCGTAATACCATCAGCAAAGTTTACCGCCAGTTGGAAGAAGACGGGTTTGTGGAAAGTCTAGCTGGTTCGGGAATTTACGTGCGCGCCCAGGGTCATGAAGGCGGTAGCAGGCTACAATCCCCCATTGTTAAAAAACAACATCCTGAAGACGCATATAAACTGGTGCAGCAAGCCCTAGATGAGATGCTGTCTCAAGGTTACTCGCTCAATCAAGCGCGAGAGCTATTTTTAGCAGAAATTGATTGGCGTTTGCGTTGTAGCGCCCAAGTGCTGGTTGCAGTACCCACTCATGACATTGGTGCTGGGGAATTGATGGTGTATGAGTTGGAACTGGCTTTAAAAATACCAGTACAGTTGGTAGCGATGGAAGAACTAACCGCTGTACTAGATAAAACTAACTCAGCAACAGTAGTCACAAGTCGGTATTTTATCGGTGATGTGGAAGCGATCGCCGCCCCGAAAGCTGTACGTGTGATTCCTCTGGATATTTACGACTACACCAAAGAACTGAATCTGCTCAAAACCTTACCCAAGGAAAATTGTGTAGGTATAGTCAGCCTGAGTTCGGGAATTGCTCGGGCCGCAGAAGTCATTCTTCATGGTTTGCGAGGAGATGAACTATTGGTGATGACTTCCCAACCCAAAGATGCTTACAAACTGCAAGCGATCGTCAAGCGGGCTGAAGTCATAATCAGTGACCAAGCTAGTTTTCCGGCTGTCCAAGCGGCTGTCCAAGCATCTTTAGACGACATTATTCGTCCACCTAAACTGATTAAAGTAGAAAATTACATTGGTACTAGCTCAATTAACTTGTTAAAACGCGAACTAGGCTTGAGTTGACCCATAGGTAGAAGAGAAAGAATTTAGATAGGAGGAAGATGGTATAGGCCACACCTTTAATGAATAACTCAGAATTATGTTTGTAGAAATGCAACCTTATGTCGGTTTAGTAGAAGCAATCAAGCAGCGCCGTGCAGCTAGGTCTTTTAAAAGCGACGTGATTCCCCCGGCAATTTTGCAAGAAATACTTGAGTTAGGAATACAAGCACCATCAGGCTTTAATCTCCAGCCTTGGCGATTTATTGTGGTCAAGGAGCAAAAAAATAAAGATAAACTCCAAGAATGTGCTTTTAACCAGCGCCAAGTAGGAGAAGCGCCAGTTGTGTTAATTTGTTGTGGCGATCGCCGTGCCGATAATGTGGATAATATTGATGCTGTCATCCATCTAGGGGAAGAGAATGGGATGATGACCGATAACTTCGCCAATTATATGCGTTCTAGCATCCCCGAATTTTTTACTAATCATCCCAACTTTGCCTCAATGGAAACTTGGACTAACCGTCACACGATGTTAGCGGTAGCTTATATGATGATTGTGGCGAAAAGCTTTGGTGTGGATAGCTGTCCAATGGAAGGATTTGTCAGCAATCAAGTCAAGGAAGCATTCCAAATTCCCAAGGAAGTGGATGTTTGTTGTCTGCTAGCACTTGGTTATGCTGATGAACCAGCCAAGCAATATGGCGGACGTTTTCCTCTTGATCAAGTTTATTTTAATGAAAGCTATGGCGAACCTTTCGGACTAAGTTAACCCACCTGTACTTCTGGTGTGGGAATGTGCAAAAACTCTCGCACCCGTCGCAAGTAAGTTGGTGCATCTTCCAACATGGGAAAATGCGCTGTATGAGGAATCATGGCAAATTCAACTTTGTTACTTTGTGCTGCTGCTAGCCGCCCCATCTCAGCCGGAATAATTTGGTCATACTCCCCAGCCACTAACAAAATCGGTACTTTCAGTTTGGCAAACTCTTGTGGCATTAATTCCGATTGTGCCTTACTGACTGAAGTAAAAATAGTACCTAAGGCTGCATCATAATCGGCTTCGAGAAAATCTCGTAAAAATTCCTGACGTTCAGTCTTGGGTATAGGGCTATGTAAAAATCTCGCCATAAACATCCGGTCAACAAATGGTATTTTATCTAACCACTTGGGACGAAATTTAACTACGTAGCCACCAAATTTGTGAAAAGCACTAAAAGCTTTTTCGTCATACTCAAAAACACCGCTACAAGTCAAAATTCCCCGTTCCACTCTTTGGGGATAGCGGTTGATAAATAATGTAGCGATAGATGCACCCATTGAATGAGCGTTAATATAAACGCGTCGGAGATGCAACTCATCTAGCAAAGTTGCCAAATCTTCAGCATACTCTTCTAGTTCATAGGTTAGCTGTTGAATAGCTGCTGATTTTTCTGGTGTTGACTCAGACTCAACTACAGATTCACTGGCTTGGGTGATGGTAGGTTTTCCCTGAGAGCGCCCAAATCCCCGTAAATCATATAGTAAACAATCAAACTCATCTACTAAAGCATCAGCTGTACTTTTCCAGTACCTAGCTGAACCAGCCCAACCATGAATAAATACCATGACTGGTTTTACCCCAGATGCAGATGGTTTTTTCACCCATTCATAATAGTGTTCTACGCCACGAACATTAATATAAGCCATGTTTCAAAAATTAAATTGCAAAAGTTTAATGTTTTTGCAATTAAACCACAAGTTAGTCACTGATGATTTTTGGTTTAGACGACCCTGATAACTCTAAGGGACGGAAAAATATAAAAATCAAATGTTGTGGTTAGCAAGGGGAGGATAAATTTGATAGTCGTATAAGTCAAAAATGACTAATGACTATTAAGCCGATTCAGGCTTCGGTAGAGAAGATGGGTGTACTATCAGTTCAGCAGTTGAGCGCTTCTCGACCATTTCTCGGGTGACTGTGCAGCAGGTTACATCCTTACGAGATGGTAACTCATACATGACATCGAGCATTAGTTCTTCGACAATGCCCCGTAGCGCCCTAGCACCAGTTTTCCGGCGGTAGGCTTCTTGAGCGATCGCCCGCAAAGCATCTGGTTTAAAGTCTAATTGGACATTATCCATCTTCAGCAGCTTTTGGTATTGTTTTACCAAGGCACTGCGTGGTTCAGTCAAAATCGCCATCAGGGCTTCTTCATCCAACGGATCTACCACTGCTACCATTGGCACACGTCCGATAAATTCGGGAATCATGCCAAATTTTACTAAATCATCTGGTTCTAGATGACGGAGAGTATCAGCAGTCCGCTTTTCTTTGGAGGGAGTTTCTCCTGGTTGTACAAACCCCATTGACTTTTTGCCTGATCTCTGCTCTACGACCTTCTCTAAACCGACGAAAGCACCGCCACAGACAAACAGAATATTACTGGTATCAATTTGGATGCAGTCTTGATAAGGATGTTTACGTCCTCCCTGGGGCGGGACATTGGCGATTGTCCCTTCTAACATTTTCAACAAAGCTTGTTGCACGCCTTCACCAGAAACATCGCGTGTAATCGAAGGGTTCTCACTTTTGCGGGCAACTTTGTCAATTTCGTCAATGTAGATAATCCCTCGTTGGGCTTCTTCTACATCCAAATCTGCCACTTGCAACAGTCGCAGCAAAATATTTTCGACATCTTCCCCTACATACCCTGCTTCTGTTAGTGTCGTGGCATCAGCTACAGCAAAGGGTACATCCAAGATTGTTGCCAGGGTTTGTGCCAAAAGAGTTTTACCGCAACCAGTAGGGCCAATTAACAGGATATTAGACTTTTGCAGTTCTACTGCATCGTCTGCGGCATTTTTACCACTGCCTTTAGATTGCAGAACCGCCAGCCGCTTGTAATGGTTATAAACTGCAACTGACAACACTTTTTTGGCTTCGTCTTGACCAATAACGTGTTCGTCTAGATAGTTTTTAATCTCTCTAGGTTTGGGAATTTGATTAAATGAGAGACTGGAAGAGCGGGTACGGCGTTTTTGAGGTGGTTCTGACCTTGGCGCTGGTGGAGACGCGGCACTGTTTGTGTCGAGTAACTCCTCATCCAGTATTTCATTACACAAGTCAACGCATTCATCGCAGATGTAGACTCCCGGCCCTGCGATTAATTTACGCACCTGCTCTTGAGACTTGCCACAAAACGAACATTTTAAATGGGAGTCGTACTTAGACATACCAGCCTCTTATTTCAGAATGGTGACGTTTTCCCCAGCGGTGGGAAGATTTTGTCTGGAGATGACTTGATCAATCAAACCGTAATTTTTCGCCTCTTCTGCCGACATAAAAAAGTCGCGTTCAGTATCTGCCTCAAGTCTTTCTAAACCTTGACCAGTATGATGAGCCAGTAACTGATTCAGTTTAGCCTTAACGTAAAGAATTTCTCTTGCCTGAATCTCAATGTCAATCGCTTGACCTTGAGCGCCCCCCAATGGTTGGTGGATCATGATCCGGGAGTCTGGTAGAGACATACGTTTGCCAGCAGAGCCTGCTGCCAGTAGGAATGCCCCCATGCTGGCGGCTAATCCAAAACATATAGTAACAACATCGGGACGGATTTGTTGTATTGTATCATAGATTGCCATGCCTGCGTAGACGGAGCCACCAGGAGAATTAATGTACAGCTGGATGTCCTTTTCTGGATCTTCGGCATCTAGAAAGAGCAATTGAGCCACAATTGAATTGGCCACAGCATCGTCTATGGGAGTGCCTAAAAATATAATCCGCTCTCTCAACAAGCGGGAGTAGATGTCAAAAGCTCTTTCTCCCATTCCTGACTGTTCTACCACCATAGGCACAATATTAGTAGGGCCGCTCAAGTGGGAGTGTATTTTTATTTGACTAACACTGCTAATGGGGTCATTTCCCGACTGCGATAAAAGCATATAAGAACATTTGACAATAATTTAGGACAGGTTTGGCAGCGTTGATGGCTGCCTGCTTAACGGATGCAATTTAATTTGAGCCATGTGTTAACCATTATGCCTCATCTATATTGCTCTCGTGTAAAGCCGCATCCAGCTAAGGCGATCGCACATGGCACTTTTTGTTGCAGATTCTTTACATCTTGCACTTCCAGTCAGTGCTGAGTGCTGAGTAGGAAAAAGTTTTACTCAGCGAGAAGTTGCTAAGAAGAGCCACTGCGGGGGTTTTCCTGGGAGACAACTTCCATAACTCAGCCTGAATCAAGTATTAGTTTCGGCGCTTACTTCCTCAGTCTGAGGCTCAGTTGTTGCTGATTCTGCTGCTGTTTCCTCTTCTGCGGGGCTTAAAGAGCCTTCAGGAACAAGTTCGACGGTTGAATGTGCGAGCAGCCAATCGACGATTTTTTCAGTTAACAGTTCGTTTTCTACCACTGAACGCACTCTTACTGGGTCAATGTCTTGGTCTGCATACTGTTCCAAGAGTTCCTTGACTCTGGCTTCAATTTCGTCAGGTGTCAATTCGATGGACTCACGTTTACCGACTTCCCGTAATCCCAAAGAACGTTTGAGGCGTTCAATGGCCTCATCGCGCGATCGCTCGCGTAATTGCGGAATAATATCTTGGGTAAACAACTTTCTCACATCTAATCCCTGCTGAGACAGTCGCATTGCTGTTTGCGTCAGCATGGCATCAATTTCTTGATCGATTAGCGTTTCTGGCAAGTCAACTTCTACGTACTTCAGCAGTTCGCCTAACAATGCTTCCTGCTGGTTTGATTTGGTTTTTTCCTCGGCTTCTTTTTGATATCGCTCTTCTAAAGACGCCCGTAATTCAGCCAATGTATCAAAGTCACTGACTTCCTGAGCAAAGTCATCATTCAACTCTGGGAGTTCTTTTTCTTTTAATTCGTGTAGTGTCACCGTAAAAACTGCCGGTTTCCCTGCCAATTCTTCGTCAGCATAAGGATCTGGGAACTGAGCAGAAACTTCTCTGGTTTCTCCAGGATTCATGCCTATCATGCCAGAAACAAAGCCAGGAATAAATTTATCTTCTTGCAACTCTAGTTGAAAATCGGTGGCTTCGGCTCCCGGAATTGGGGTGGGTTCGGCTGTTTCATCTTCGCCTTCGCCTTTAGCCAGTACACCTTTAAAATCAACTACGGCGACATCACCAATTTGGGCTGCACGTCCTTCTACGGGAATCAATGTGGCTAATTCTTCTCGTTCTTTTTGCAGGACTTCTTCGACTCGACTGGAATCATGCTTGATTTCTTCGGCTTTGGCTTGTAAGTCGGTGTACTGTACCAGATTAACTTCTGGTTCTACATCTACGGCCGCAGAAAAAGTTAGAGGTTTTCCAGGTTCATAATTATTAATCAATTCCTCAAACGAAGTCCGCAATTGTGGCTGACCAATTGCCGGAATTTCTTCTTGTTTGAGTGCTTGCTCGACACCATCTTGAACCAGTTCTTCCAATGCTGCTGCTTTGATACGAGTTACGCCTAGGCGCTGGAGCAATATCTGCCGAGGCACCTTGCCTTTACGAAACCCAGGAATATTGGTAGTACTAGCTAAATTTTTAATTACCTGTTCGTAAGTTTGCTTGGTAATTTCTGGCGTAATCTCGATTTCCAAGCCAATTTGGCTGGCGGGAAGTTTTTCCTGGGTAACTTTCATGCTTCGTCTCTATATTTCCGGTATGTTTGGCTCCAATGACGCACAAGAAGCAATTTAACGCTTCTGTGGGTTAATGTTTTTTGGCTGGAGATGGGAGGTACCCACAAGGGATGTTTTAAAATTCCATATTATATGGATGAGCGCCAATCCAAAAATGCTAACAAAATATCACATTTTCTTCCTGGTACTCTGTGGGAAAAACCTGGAAGCGTCGGCGCTAATCCTTCGGGGTTTGACCTGCGCTCATGGGGAGCCTGCCTCACCAGTCCACAAGCTGACACGACTGATCTAGCCGCTCTTCATGTAGATATACAGTTTACTGCCAATGGCAAAGGTCTTGACACTTTACCGAAAAATTGGGTTTAAAGCCTCGCCCTTGTAGGGCGAATTTTGGTAAAATATAAATGGTTTCAGGCTGAAAAGCCGCTAGAACGTGTCCGACAAATATGGCTGAAACAGTGCCACACGAAAGTCTAGAAAACAATAAAGACCACGAGCAGCGAAAACTCTTAAAACAGCGCAGTCAGTCTTCAACAAGGCTGAATGATTTTCAGAAAACAATTTGGAGTAATCCACGTACCGTAGGGCATACGGGAACGTACCTTGGAATAGGTAAACGCTTGAGGAGTAATCCATTAAAAGGGTAAAAAGGGTAACTAGATAGCACTTGATATTCTAGTATGTATCTCCTACGGAGACGCTGCGCGAACGGATTAGACATAATCGTGTAAGACCTTAGTAGGGAGGAATCCTCAAAGGGCGGTGATTAGCCCAAGAATCCTCGCCTGTCAACAGACGTGATGTGTAAAGCCCCTGAATTTGATTCGGGGAATATACATCGACCCCAGGTTGCTGTATAATAGTGATATATATAGTATTTTTATAATTTATAAAAAAATGTTACCGTTACCTAATATGAATGTAAAATAAAAAATCAAACTACCGTCTTCAGAAAAGAATTAAAATTAGAAAAAATTTTTATTCAAAGTTTGCTATAGCTATCTTTAAATTAACTCAGCATATATTCTGAATTGTTTTAAAACATCGCACATAACATAACCTCTCGAAGGAGGGAGCTAGTTTGTCAAAATCCTATCGTGTAGCTATTTTGGGAGCAACTGGTGCTGTAGGCACGGAGTTGCTGGAATTACTAGAAAGTCGGAATTTTCCGGTTGCCGATTTGAAGTTGTTGGCATCGCCGCAAAGTGTCGGACGATCGCTGCCGTTTCAAGGGGAAAATTTACCAGTAGAAGCCGTAAGCGATCGCGCCTTAGAAAATATCGATTTGGTGCTAGCTAGTGCAGGTGGTTCTATATCCAAAACCTGGGCCCCCGTAGCTGTAAACAAGGGTGCAGTAGTTATAGATAACTCCAGTGCTTTTCGGATGAACCCCCAAGTGCCTTTAGTAGTGCCAGAAGTGAATCCCTTAGCAGCGGCTGATCACCAAGGTATTATTGCTAACCCCAACTGCACGACAATTTTGATGACAGTGGCAATCTGGCCTTTGCATCAAATCAGTCCCATAAAACGTATTGTCGCCTCAACTTATCAGTCAGCTAGTGGTGCAGGCGCCAAAGCAATGGCAGAAGTCAAAACCCAAGCTAGTGCGATTTTACAAGGACAGCAGCCAGTAGCTGAAGTATTGCCTTACCCATTGGCATTTAATTTATTCCCCCATAACTCCCCCTTAAATGATGCGGGATATTGTGAGGAAGAAATGAAAATGGTCAACGAGACTCGGAAAATTTTTGATAATCAAGAAATTAGAATTACTGCTACTTGTATACGGGTTCCCGTACTACGCGCTCATTCAGAAGCAATTAATCTAGAATTTTCCCAACCATTTAATCCAGATACGGCTAGAGAAATTTTAAGCCGCGCTCCTGGAGTAAAATTATTAGAAGATTGGGAAAACAATTATTTTCCCATGCCAATGGAAGCCACTGGGCGGGATGAAGTATTGGTAGGGAGGATTCGCCAGGATATTTCTCATCCATGCGGTTTGGAATTGTGGCTTTGTGGTGACCAAATTCGTAAAGGCGCAGCCTTGAATGCAGTCCAAATTGCTGAATTATTAGTAGAAAAAAATCTCCTACAACCAGCGAAGGTATATGCTTCTAGCTAAAGAAATAAGAAATAAGATTTCTAGCAGTAGGCGCTAATTAAGATACAGAAACATCAAATATAATGTGCAAAATACGCTTGAAACAAATTGATGAATAGGTTATTAAAATAGAAAACCACCAAGATACAAAAAACCAAAAGGGTAATCAGGAGTGAAAACAGGGTGGGAGAATTTGGCAGAGTTTTAACCGCTATGATTACACCGTTCAAAACAGACGGTAGTGTCAACTATGATGTAGCGGCCGAACTAGCAGCAAATCTAGCTAACAACGGTACAGATACGTTGGTAGTATGTGGAACGACAGGAGAATCCCCCACTCTTAGTTGGGAGGAAGAATATCAGCTATTTGTGGAAGTATTGCAAGCTGTGGCAGGCAAGGCTAAGGTGATAGCAGGATGTGGTTCTAATTCCACCAAAGAAGCGATCGCGGCCACCGAAAAAGCAGCTAAAATAGGAGTACATGGTTCCTTACAAGTTGTACCTTATTACAACAAACCGCCACAAACAGGTCTCTACCAGCACTTTCAAGCAATCGCCCAAGCTTGTCCCGACCTACCATTACTGTTATACAATGTCCCTGGACGTACTGGTCAAAACCTCAGTCCAGAAACAGTTGCCCGGTTAGCGGAAATTAGCAATATTGTTGGCATCAAAGAAGCTAGTGGAAATTTAGACCAAGCAAGTGAAATCCGGCGGTTGACACCACAAGAATTTCAGATTTACTCTGGAGATGATTCTTTAACCCTACCCTTGTTAGCCATTGGGGCCAAGGGTGTAGTTAGTGTAGCTTCTCATCTGGTAGGAAACCAACTACAGCAGATGATCCAAGCTTTTAGTGCAGGGAAAGTTGCACTGGCTAGCGAGATTCATTTGCAACTGTTTCCGTTGTTTAAAGCTTTATTTTTAACTACAAATCCCATTCCAGTTAAAAAAGCGCTGAAACTTCAAGGTTGGGAGGTGGGTTCATCTCGTCTACCGCTAGGCGAAGCTGATTCAGATGTGAGTGACAAATTAAAAGCAGTTTTGGAAAAACTAGACTTAATCTAGATAGCAGCTTGTGGAATGCTTGCTAACTGAAATAGTTGCCAAAAACGCAGACAACACTTTTTATATCGATGGAGTAAACCACTCTAGCCTGTGAAACTATACTGCACCAAAGTGAGAAATGCTATATCAATAAATGAGCATAATTTTAAATAATCTACACTTTAAATGCCTGTGCTAAGACTGTCATAGATATATGTTGAATCCTTTAATTTCGAGTCCATTTTATTGAACAAACAACTGAACATCTCAAATAAAATTTAGCTGCTTTTAGATAGAAAGCTAGTATTTTTTTCATACAAGATCGCTAAATTTGAATTTATTAACACCGAAAAACCAACAACAATCTCAGGAGAAAATGGTAAATAACGAAATTAATTCTGCCCTCAAAATTATTCCTTTGGGCGGTTTGCATGAAATTGGTAAAAACACTTGTGTTTTCGAGTATGAAGACGAAATCATCTTATTAGATGCGGGTTTGGCTTTCCCCACAAAAGGAATGCTGGGAGTGAATATTGTCCTACCAGATACCACTTATCTCAGGGAAAATCGTCACAAAATTAAAGGCATGGTCGTGACCCACGGTCATGAAGACCATATTGGCGGTATTGCTTTTCACCTCAAGCAATTTGATATCCCTGTGATTTATGGGCCCAGACTAGCAATGGCCTTGCTAGAAGGTAAATTGGAAGAAGCAGGAGTACGCGATCGCACCGAGTTAAGAACGGTCGCACCCCGTGATGTTGTGCGGATTGGACAACACTTCTTTGTAGAATACATCCGTAACACCCACTCTATGGCTGATAGCTTTACTCTGGCTATCCATACGCCTTTAGGAATAGTCATCCACACAGGTGATTTTAAAATTGACCATACACCAGTTGATGGCGAAAACTTTGACTTACAAAGGCTAGCAGAACACGGTGAACAAGGTGTACTGTGCTTATTGAGCGATTCCACCAACTCAGAAGTACCAGGATTCACTCCTTCGGAACGTTCAGTTTATCCCAACCTTGACAGGGTATTTGGTCAAGCCACCGGCAGATTATTTGTCACCACCTTCGCTTCAAGTGTGCATCGCATCAACATGATTTTGCAGTTAGCACAGAAGCATAACCGTGTCGTATCGGTTGTGGGTCGTTCCATGCTGAACTTGATTGCTCATGCTCGTAACTTAGGTTACATCAAGTGTGAAGATAAAATTTTCCAACCCTTGAACGCAGCCCGTAACTTACCAGACGAAAGCGTATTAATTTTGACTACTGGTTCCCAGGGTGAACTAATGGCAGCCATGACCCGCATTGCCAACAAAGAACATCCCCACATTAAAATCCGTCAAGGAGATACAGTAGTATTCTCCGCCAACCCGATTCCTGGCAACACCATTGCTGTAGTCAATACCATCGATAAATTGATGATTCAGGGCGCCAATGTAGTCTATGGTCGAGACAAAGGTATTCACGTCTCAGGACACGGCTGTCAGGAAGAACAAAAACTGATGATTGCCTTAACTCGTCCCAAGTTCTTCGTACCTGTTCACGGTGAACACCGGATGCTAGTCAAGCACTCACAAACGGCACAGAGTATGGGTATCCCTGCCGAAAACATGGTACTCATCCAGAATGGTGATGTCATAGAACTGACTCAAGAAGCGATTCGTGTTGCTGGTAAAGTACCGTCCGGTATCGAACTTGTGGATACGACAAGTTCTGGTATGGTAAGTGCCAAAGTCTTGCAAGAACGGCAACGTATGTCAGAAGAAGGACTGGTTACCATTGCCGCGGCCATTGATTGGAACGGCAAACTTATGGCCAAACCAGAAATACATATGCGTGGCGTAGTTACCAGTGTAGAGCGATCGCTTGTCCAAAAGTGGGTACAACAACGTATCGAAGAAATGCTCAGTGTGCGTTGGTCAGAATTTGCCCAACCCTCTGAAGGCGAAAAAACAGAAGTAGACTGGGGTGGGTTGCAAGGCACATTAGAACGAGAATTGCAACGTTCCATCCGTCGAGAACTGCAATGTCAACCAACGGTGACTTTGTTGATGCAAATTCCTGATGAACCACCTGTAAAGGTTGCTGATGGTAGAAGACGGCGGACTCGCACTACAGCTCAAGTAGCATCATAATCAATCAAACATTGCCGTCACCCTGAAGGATACGGCTATATAGACGAAGCCTGCCTACGCAGGCTTTTTTTGTTGAATCCAGATAAATTCCCCCATTGCCACTCATGGTAGCCACAGTGTAAAAATCGGCGCCAGCATGTCATTGAGAAAAAAGGCTGACAAAATGACACTGCCAAAGGTCAACGCAATTAACTAGCCTAGAGGACTACGAGGACTATAATTAAGTTAGCCCCAGCACTCCGTAAATTGCCAATTCCCAGACAAACACTGTTTTTTCTGAGGCATTGCCAAGGGCCATATATGACCACAGGCTGCTTGATCCCTACAATGTTCAGCCTCTCAATCCACTATTTGTATTGCTGATATTTATACTTAGCAAAAATAATTTTCAGATTTGCTTATATTAAATTTTGTAAATGTTACAATAAAACCTGTCCAATGACAGATGTCTTTATTAAAATTTAATCTGTGTCAAGTTACGAAGAAGATTACATTTTTACACTACCGATCCCGCATAAACTGCGATTAACTTGACGTAGTAATAAATTGGATTCTGACTTAAGTAGCTACTGTAACATCCTATTGTAACTCAGTCAGGAAAAGATTTCTCCGGGACAGGTCATTGCCACATTGTATATATTCATCAGAAAGGTGAATAACCTCATTAATACAGAGGAATAACCATGAAGGTATTTGATGATACCAAAAAAAATATTTTTCTCACAAGCTGGGTATCGATTAACCCAACACAGACGAGTAAGGCTCCTGTAACCCAGCCCAACCATTCGGCTTCTAAGTCTTACGGTGATATTCTCCGGCCCCTAAGGCAGCGAATAGAAAGTATTCCGGTTAACAATCGCCAATTAGCTCATCGTTTGTGCAAACTGATTCCTGCTCAATGTCCCTTTGAGCGTGATGTTAAATTATTCGGCAAAACCCTGTTTCACATCCCCCCCATGTGTAAACTCAATCCCTTATATGAAGAAGTGGTTGGTTTACGCTTCCGCGCACTGTGTTATCTTGCTGACGAATGTGGCGAGGATATTTCTCAGTACTGCTAAATACCAGTGTTGAGTCTTCAGTGAAGAGAGTTAGGAGTTAGCAATTAACTCCTAGCTTTTTTATTTTTTATCTATTCTTGCCCGCCATTTTTGGATGGCTTCTTGAGCATCTTCGTAAATTGCTGTCACCTCTGGAACTAAAGTAGCCGTTTCAATAGCCGCTTTGAGATTGCCCTGATTAGCTCGATTTTTAGCCAACTCTAAAATTTTCTCACTCCAGTCATTAATAGATTTTTCCGCGAGATCAAAGCCTGGCTGTGCTGCTGGGACTCTTTTGGCAACTTCAATGGCACGATTATATGTTGATGCCTGTCCTGGCCTAATTAAGGACTTGGCCGCATCTAAAACAGTTTTGTTACCTACAAATTGTTTAGCTTCTAACTGCCATTGATTAATTGCTGTTTGTGCTTGGGGATAAAGTGACTGATCTTTGGCAATTAATTTAGCGGCTGCAATGGCATTAGTATATTGTTTTTGCTGGGCACGACCCTCTGCTAAATCAAGAATCATACGAGTCCAAATTTTAATATTTTCTTGGGCTTGTTCGTAAAGCGGTTCACCTGGTTGAATTTTGCGTGCAGTAGCGATGGCCAAGCTGAGATCACTAGCTTGAGTTTGCCTCAGAGACATTTTTGCTAGGTCTAATACTGCTTGATTTCGCTTTTTAGACTCAGAAATAGAGGCTATTTGGGCGCTAGATTGGTTGTTCGGAGGAGGCGTTACGGGGGGTGTCTCAGACTCAGGGATCACAGCAGTGGGTGCAGAGGGTGATGCTGGTGGTGTATGTTTGACTGATAAAAATTGTGCCTGATTGCGAAGAATAACGACAAAAATTAAAGCCACTATCAACATAGTGCCGCCACCCCAAAATAAAAACTGTTGCCAAATTGGAGTAGCTGACTTATTTTGTGGCAAACGAGAAATATTAGGTTTAGGTGTATTGGGGATGAACCGACCGCCTGTAGCCATTTCTGGAGATGATGTGACCAATTGGACTGGCTGGTTGCCATATTGTCCTTTGCTCAAATCAGTTGCTACACCAGAAAATTGTGGTGTTTCTAATTTATTGAACTCTGGAATCAAGTTTCTCCAACTCACCGGCTGAGATATTTTCCCAAGGGTTGTTTCGACTACTGGGGCTGCTTGCCAAATATTCGTTTTTGGCGGTTGGGGAGAATTTACGGTGGGTTTTGCTCCCAAAGAAGGTGTGGCTAATGCAACAGCGAAGGATTCTTCAGGAAAAATCACTGATTCTGCGGCGCTAGGTTCTATGGTGCTGGGGATAACTTTACTATTTTTTTGCATCTCCAATTGCGGCAAGATTGCTAGCTGATTAAAGGGAATTACGGTTACAGGGTTTTGTGTAGGACGCCAGTAGTGTTGACATAATTCTGGAGTGAGAACACTCAGATAGCTTTCTAGATCAGCCAAATTGCTGGCATTACCGGAACGCAAAGCCTCTAAAATTGCTGCTGTAAAAAAACCGTGGCCTAGTTCGCTACTTTCATGGGAGAATTGCTCTGGTTGACAAGAAAGAATTGTAGCCAGTTGTAGTTCTTCAGCCAGTTCTATGGTTTCTTGGCCCACAAGAGTATCGGTTTGAGTGCCAAAAGCACGGTGGATATCCAGCAGTAGCAATGTATTCAGTCCAGTCATTTGCAGACTTTGCATCAGCGATCGCACTTCGATGCCAGTTTCCTCTACTAATTCTGGATTTCCTGCCACTGGCATTAAGTAATCTTGACCCTTGTAATTAATCCCATAACCGCAAAAGAATAACCACAGATGGTCTTGTGGTTGCCAACAGGCGGCTGCCAAATCCTCAAGCAACAGCAGAATATTTTCCTTGGTGGGATAGGTGGATCTGTCTCCAATTGGTGGCGAAGTCTCTGTCATTAACAAGCAGCGTTGCCTGACAAAACTTCCTTCTTGAACTAAAAAATCATTTAGCGCCTCGGCATCTGCTTGAGCGCAACGTAACGGTTGAAATAACTGATATTGATTGATGCCTATGGCGATCGCCCAGTAATTTGCCATCCCGCTGTTTGTAGGTGGTCGTTTGTTTGCCTAAAATTGCGGTTGGCTTTGCTGAAAAAACAAAGCTAACCTATGTCTTATGGTCTAGGAGATTATTATCAAATTACCGTTTTCTAAGTTAAATTAGTTACATCTTCTCTAGCAAATATTGCTTACACAAATTCAAATTATCAATTGATTAATTAGGAGTTTTCAGGTTATGCACAGGAGTGTTGCTCACCAACCATCATCGATCATCCCCTCTCTATTTATTGGCCAAATTGCCAAAAAAATCCGGATATTTCCGTTAATGGTTTTACTTTTTTCACCAGTTTCAGTGTGGATGTTGACAGAAGCGATCACACCCCAGGTAGTGCGCGCTTATACCGCCAGAGTTGACCTGAGTATTGACCGTATGGAAGATGAAGCTTATGAAACCATACTGCGGAGGGCAGAAGCGGTTGCCAGAGCAGCAGCTCAACGTAGCTTAGACCAAGATATTTTAGTAACAGATGTTTCAATTATCGTCACCGTACAAAGTTATGGAGCGATCGCGCCCATATTGGCTTTAGATGTCAGTCGCCAGCAATGGCGCACACGCCCCGATGCCCAACGTTGGGCAACATACTTCAAAACAGCGCGATCGCTCTTATTCTTTGACAACCAGCCGGACAGACCCAATGTAGGCCAAGCAGCCACTATTGTTCCTCCAACTGCTAGTCCCGCAAATGTGACTAATTCCCCTGCTGATGAGGCGCAGAAGTAGAGGGAGATGCGGGGCTGCGGGAAAAGGAGGAAAAAAGTTTCTAGTATCTAGTCCCTAGCCCCTAGTCTCTAATCCCTAAATAAATGTCAATTTGATCGCTTAGAATAAAAAGGTTGTCAAGAATTGCGATATCCGCTATTATGGCTGTTCCTAAGAAGAAAACATCCAAATCCAAACGAGATAAACGTCGAGCTACTTGGAGACACAAAGCTGTTGTGGAAGCTCAAAAAGCCCTGTCTCTGGGCAAGTCAATTTTGACTGGACGTTCTACCTTTGTCTATCCAACCACTGAAGAAGAGGACGAAGAATAATAATTCCCTATTGAGTAAAAGCAGGGACAGCACCGAAGATTTGAGCGGTAAAAGCTACCGTTCAAATTTTTTAATAGTGTATGAGCGCTTTTTCGTTGCTTTTCTGATTGCATTATCAATAATAAGTAGTCTGCAAAAGCTAATTGGGTTAAAAGAAAATTGGTAATGAGTAATTGGGGCTGCCCATTACCCATTACCCGTCACCCATGAATCAGCGACTTGCCAATCACAAGACTTATTTTTTTGAGAATATGCCAGGAAAATTTTTTCATAAACCAAACGAAGAAGAGCAAAAACGCGTTCCCCCAGGTCAACATTTGGCTAAGGGTTTTCCCGTGTTAACCTACGGTGCAACACCCCAAGTTAGTACAGAAGACTGGGAGTTTCGGGTTTCGGGTTTGGTAAAACCTGCGGTATTTACGTGGTCAGATTTGATGAAACTGCCTCAATCCGAGTTTACAGCCGACTTTCATTGTGTAACGCGCTGGTCAAAACTGGATGTGAAGTGGACTGGCATCAAGGTAACCGATTTCATGAATTTAATTGAGGTAGATCCCCAAGCAGTGCATGTGATGGAACACTGCTATGGCGGTTACACTACCAATATTGCTATGGCAGACTTTGTGCGCGCAGAAAATTTCTTTGCCTGGCAATTATTTGATGAACCGTTACCCGCAGAACACGGTGGCCCAATGCGGCTGGTTGTACCCCACCTCTACGCCTGGAAAAGTGCCAAATGGATTAATGGTTTGGAATTTTTAGGTGAAGAAGAACTTGGGTTTTGGGAGCGTAATGGCTACCATCGGCGGGGTGAACCTTGGGCGGAAGAGCGTTATAGTAGCAGTTTGGCTTAAATACCCATCATCCGCTTGATTGTGGATAATTTGTCTTTGTAGGGAGCGTATCGCCATTTTAAATCCAGCCAGAAGGAATTTTTTAATACACTTTTGCGATGGGAAAAGGTGTCAAAACTTGCCTTACCGTGATAACTGCCTATACCGCTTTCGCCTACACCACCAAATGGTAAAGATGAAACTCCCACTTGCATAATTGTGTCGTTAATACAAACTCCACCAGATGAAGTTTCCTGTAAGACTTGCTTTTGCAGGTTTTTATTCTGCGTGAATAAGTATAACGCCAAGGGTTTTGGCCTAGAGTTAATTAAGGCGATCGCTTCTGTAATATCAGTGTATTCAATTACAGGCAAGATGGGGCCAAAAATTTCCTCCTGCATGATGGGATCTGTCAAGGAGACATGATCAATTACTGTAGGGGCAATATAACGTGTTGATTGGTCTGTTTCTCCACCAGTAATGATTTCACCATCTTTGAGCAATTTATTTAATCTCTCAAAATGATTTTGGCTAATAATCCTAGAGTAATCTGGACTGTTAGCGGGATTATTTCCATAAAATTCTGTGAGGCATTTTTTTATGGACTTGATTAAATCTGGTTTAATTTTTTGATTAACTAAAAGATAGTCAGGTGCAATACAAGTTTGTCCGGCGTTGAGAAATTTTCCCCAAGTAATACGTCTAGCTGTATATTCTAAATTAATCTCAGTATCGACAATACAAGGACTTTTACCACCTAATTCCAAGGTCACTGGTGTGAGATGTTTGGCTGCTGCTGCCATCACAATTTTACCAACGGCTGTACCACCAGTAAAAAATATATGGTCAAATTTTTCTGCTAGTAGTTGTTGGCTGATTTCCGCCCCTCCTTCTACTACGGCAATATATGCTGGGTCAAAATATTTGCCAATTATCTCAGCTAACAAACTAGAAGTATGAGGGGCAATTTCTGAAGGTTTGATAATTGTACAGTTTCCAGCAGCGATCGCACCTATTAAGGGTGAGATAATTAGTTGAAAAGGATAGTTCCAAGGCCCAATAATTAAAACAACTCCTAAAGGTTCTGGATGCACTCTGGCTGAGTAGGAAAAGAAGTCCCATGAAACTGCTGCTTTTTGTGGCTTAGACCAATTTTTAAGATTTTTAATAGCAGCGTCAATTTCCTTGGTAACACTGATTTCAGAAATATAAGTTTCAAATTCTGGTTTAGATAAATCTGCTTGCAGTGCTTGAACTATTGCTGGTTTATTTTCCAGAATTGCTTGCTTAAGAGTTTTAAGTTGTGTAAGACGGAAATCTACATTTTTCGTTTGACCAGTCTGAAAAAAATCACGTTGTTTGTCGATAATTGCCGTTAAGTTTGATAATTTCTTAGTAATCATATTTTCTTTTTTGGACTTTTAAATTGTTAGTTTTACTATAACAAGATATTTATCTTATATCGATGCTCAAGCATTTATATTAAATACATGATAAATTACGAATTATGTAACTTTGTATGTTTATAACTCATAACTTATCATTGTGACTTTTCACTGTTTAATGGGTAGATTAACCATGAATACACTACCTTTATTTAACTCAGAACTTACCAGAATACTACCGTGATGTGCATCGACTATGCGACGAGAAAGATATAATCCTAAGCCGCTACCAGAGCTTTTATGGCTTCCCTGACGAAATCTTTCAAACAAATTGGCTTGTTCTTCAGGGGAAATACCTGTGCCTGTGTCTGCTATTTCAATGGTAACGTAGTCCTTGATACTAGCAGAGGCAGTAAACTCAGAGGCACTAATTTTGCTACTCCAAAGTACACTAGTAAGACGAATAGCCACTGAACCAGATTCTGTAAATTTGATGGCATTACCGATTAAATTAGTGAATAAACGATGTAGTTCTAAGCGATCGCCCATCACTATAGTATTGGTAGCATCCTCAGACAACTCCAGTTTCAGAGATAGTTTTTTGTCTTGTGCTAGAGGTGTCAGTTCGCCAACTAATTCTTCTAGCAACTGACTGAGATCAACAGGTTGAAATGCCAGGGTTTTGCGTCCGGCTTCAAAGCGATAAACTTCCAATAAGGTATTCACCATAGACAGCAGGTTGAGATTACTCCGCGCCATGATGGTGATAACTTCTGCCATTTGTGGTGATAAATTTCCCAAAGCACCCTGCTGAAATAGCATTAACATGCGATCGGCTGCTACTAAAGGCGTGCGTAAGTCGTGAGTGAGGCGGGAGACAAAATCTTCACGCTGGCGGGCAATTTCATCACGTTCATCTATACTGCGCTTTAAACGTAAGAGCGATCGCACCCTTGCGAGTAATTCGTCTACAGTCACAGGTTTGCGGATAAAATCATCAGCACCCAAGTCTAATCCTTGCGCTACATTGGGCGCATCGTGGGCAGTAATCAGCAGGATGGGAATATATGCTTGCAACTTCATATCTTCACGAATGCGCCTAGTAACTTCGTATCCATCCATACCTGGCATCATTAGATCCAGTAATACCAAGTCGCAAGGCGATGTTTCCAGTTGTGTCAAGGCCGAGACACCATTCTCTGCGGTACTAATCGTGTAGCCTTCCTCCTCCAAAATCGTTTTGATCAAAAACACATTATCAGGAGAATCATCCACAACTAGAATTTTGTCAAATCGAGAAGATAGGGAACTCATGGGGTAGCAAGGTGTAGTTATAAGCTAATTCTGCGGGAAAATTGATTTATTAGTATAATTTTTCTAGATATTGTCCTTAGGTAAATTTTCTACCCAGAACATTTTTTACCAAAAAATTTATATCAATTTATTGTAAAAAGTAGTTAAATTTACTACGTTGTTGATATTTATTCACAAGCTCATTAAATCATGGCCCGTAAACTTTTAGAATTAGATACAGCAGATGGCAGCACAATTTTGGTAGCAGTTGAGATACCAGATGTATCAGTGGGTCGTGTATCGGCTCCTAGTGATTTACCCATAGAAAAAGTAGAAGCCAGCTTTGATGCAGTTCAGGATTTGATTGTGAACGGCTGTCGTCCAATTACCAGGGCATTCCGCACCTTGCAGCAAGAATCACAGCCTGTGAGTGGTGAAGTGGAATTTGGTTTAAATTTTACTGCCAAAGGCTCGGTGTATGTGGTGGAATCCTCTGCACAAGCATCATTGAAGGTGAAAATCACTTGGAAACTAGCACCAGAAGAAAATAAACCGTAAATAAAAAAACTTACATGAGTTGGGATTTAGTTAAAGCTTGTACCGTTGCGATCGCCACGCCTGAAGATATTATCCGAGGCACAGGCTTTTTTATCTCATCCACAGGACATTTACTTACCTGCGCCCATGTAGTTGAAGATGCCGATGGTTGGGAAAATGTCAGAGTTAATGGGCAAAAAGTTGAGTTAGTTTATTTGGGAAGTAGCTCCCATGACGACTTTGCTGTATTGCAATTACCTGGATATCAAGGCGAAGCTGCACCTTTGTTATTGACTTTTGAACCGGGGAAACAATTTCGCTCCATTGGTTATGGCAGGCTAGACTTCCCCTGCGGTGGAACTATTGAGGGTAGTATTACCGATGCTAACCCCCATGCCGATTTTAATAATTTATGTATGTTACGGTTACGAGTCATGGCAGACTCACAACAAATTATTGGTGGCTACAGTGGTTCCCCTGTGTTTGATACCGAAGCTCAAGCTGTAGTGGGGATTATTGCTGCTTACGACAATACCCAGGGAGGACTTGCTGTACCCCTACAAACAGTACAGAAAAATTGGTGGGATTTGGCAGATTTACTACATTCAGAATTAGTCTCCAAACAAGAATTATTATTTTTCGATTCAGCTTTTTATGCTGGTTGCTATCGAGAAATTGAGCGTCCAGGCTCATTAATTCGAGTTAAGGCTCCTTTGCAATGGGGCAAAACTTACTTAATGATCCAAATTCTCAATTATGCAACTCAGCAAGGCTATCAAGCTGTCAGAGTGGACTTTCAGGAGCCAGAACAAGAAGTATTCAATAGTCTAGAAAGGTTCTTGCAGTGGTTCTGTAGCAGCATAGCTAAGGGGTTAAATTTACCAAACAACTTAGCTCAACATTGGGGCGGTACGTTAAGTGCCAATAGTAACTGTACCAACTATTTGGAAAGACTGTTGGCAGTAATTCCTAGTCCCTTAGTTTTAGGCTTGGATAATACTGATGTGATTTTTTCATATCCGGCGATCGCCTGTGATTTTTTGCCCTTGCTGCGAGCTTGGTATGAGAAGGGGAGGACTCAGCCTCTTTGGCAAAAGCTACGCTTGGTAATTGCCTATGCTCAAGAAGATTACATTCCTATAGATAGAAATAGGTCACCATTTAATGTCGGTAAACCCGTAGAAATACCAGAATTAAACCAGGAGCAAATCCAGAAATTTGCACAACACCTCAAACTTTATTGGCATGAAGAGCAAATTACTCAACTTATGGCAATGGTGGGCGGACATCCTTGGTTGGTAAAAAAAGCATTGTATAAAATAGCGCAACGCGAATTAACGTTAGAGAAATTTTTACACATTGCTCCTACAGAAGAAGGTTTATATAGCGATCATTTACTGCGTTATTGGTCAACATTACAGGACAATCCAGAACTACTAGCAGCGATGCAGCAGGTAGTTAGTGCCAATGTCCCCGTCAGAATAGATCCAGACAAAGCATACAAACTGCGGAGTATGAGACTAGTAAAATATACAGGCAATTCTGTACAGTCTTTGTGTGATTTATATCACTTATATTTTAGCGATCGCTTGGGGTTGTGGTAATTTTATGAATCCAGCTTCTTTGCCAAACTATGAATACCACGTGGGAGGCAGCTTACCTGCTGATGCCCCTACTTATGTCACACGACAGGCAGATGATGACTTGTATTACGGTTTAAAAGAAGGTGTGTTTTGTTACGTTCTCAATTCCCGACAGATGGGCAAATCTAGCCTGCGGGTGAGAATTATGGAACGATTGCAGGCAGATAAAATTACTTGTGCAGCTATAGACCTCAACGAAATTGGGACAGATATAACACCAGGACAATGGTATGCAGGGGTGATAGATAGTCTAGTCAAAAATTTAAATTTATCGGAACATTTTGATTTAACTAGTTGGTGGCATCGACGCAATCTTTTATCCCCAGTGGGACGCTTGAGCAAATTTATTGAAGAAGTATTGCTCACGAAGATTTCTGGAAAAATTGTGATTTTTATCGATGAAATAGATAGCGTTCTTAGTTTAAAAAATTTTTCTCCTGATGACTTTTTTGCCTTAATCAGATTTTGCTATAACCAGCGTGCTGATAATCCAAACTATAACCGCCTGACATTTTGTTTATTGGGAGTGGCGACACCATCGTATTTAATGAGAGAAAAAAGACGTACACCATTTAATATCGGTAGGGCAATTGAATTAAATGGATTTCAATTTATTAAATCCAAGCTATTAGCTAAAGGTTTGGAGGGAAAAGTTAGCGATCCCGAAAACGTACTGAAGGAAATTTTAACTTGGACAGGTGGACAACCATTTCTTACCCAAAAGCTGTGTAACATCATTGCCGATGAAATGGAGGTATCTGGCGTAGAAGAATTAGTAAAGTCGCGGATTATCGAAAATTGGCAAGATCAAGATGATCCAGAGCATTTGAGAACAATCAGTGATCGCATTGTGCGGAATGAAAAATTTACAGTTAAGTTAGTAGGACTTTATCATCAAATTTTGCAACATGGAGAAATTATTGCTGATGATAGTCCTGAACAAATGGAATTACGCCTTTCAGGATTAGTAGTTGAAAAACAAGGTAAATTAAAGATATACAACCCTATTTATAAAGAAGTTTTTAACAAAGAATGGATTAATAAAACATTAACAGATTTACGACCTTATCGGCAGGAACTCATAGCATGGAAAAGTTCTTCTTGTCAGGATAATTCTAAACTTTTAAGTGGACAGAAATTAAGACAAGCTCAAGCATGGGCAAAAGCTAATGAATTGACTGCTCTAGATTACCAATTTCTTTATGCTAGCCAAAAATTGGCAACACAAAGACACCAGCTATTTATCTTAATTCTGGCTATACCATTACTACTAATGCCATTAGTCGTGTGGCAATATCGGAGACTGATTACGCCTTTATTCGTTACTGAGCAAATAGAAGCAACACTATTTAATCAAGGAGAGCGTACCCTCTTTGGAGGTAATGAGAATATCAGTCGTGATCGGGGTTTTGATGCTTTTAAAACTCAAAATTATACTGAAGCTGTTAATTCTTTCCAAAGAGCTATACAAGCTTTTCCTACAGATCCAGAATTACATATATTTTATAATAATGCTAAAGCATATCAAAATGGTAATCCCCTGAGTTTAGTAGTAGCTTTACCTGTGTCTACTAGGAGAGATATTGCTGCTGAATTTTTGCGAGGGGTTGCCCAAGCACAAGATGAGTTTAACATTTCAGGTGGAGTTAATAATAGGTTATTAAATATAATCATGGCTGATGATAATAATAATTCTATTCAATCTGAAAAAATTGCTCAAGATGTAACGACAAACCTAGAGATTTTAGGAGTTATTGGACACTACACCAGTACAAATAGTCAAGCGGCAATACCTGTGTATGAAAAGGCTAACATAGCTATGGTTTCTCCATCCAGCACAAGTACCTTCCTGAATAGTCCGGTCTTTTTTAGAACAGTAACTTCTAACACAAAAATTGGTGGAAAATTAGCAGAACATTCTCTAAATAAAGGCTATGAAAAAGTTGTAATTTTCCATAATCCTGAAAATGAATATAGTCAGAGCTTATATCAAGAGTTTGAAAAAAAATTCCAAAAAAATGGTGGTAAAGTTGTCAGAACGATAAATATGAGCCATCATCCGTTAGATGCTGATGCTGAAGTCTTACGTAGTTCGTATCGGTATCAAGCCGACGCCATGATTTTGTTCCCAGAACCAGAATCAATTTCTGTGGCAATGGAAATTATGCGCGCTCAAAAACAATTAGAAAATCAAGGCAGTAAAAAATTACCTGTACTGGGCGCAGATGCTTTATATAATACAGAGACTTTAAGACAAGCCGGTGAAGCTGGTGAAGGTTTAGTTTTAGCTGTACCCTGGTTTGCAGGGGAAGAAAATTCCCAAAAATTTGCAGATCAAGCTAGCCAGAGATGGGGAGGGCAGATTAGTTGGCGTACAGCTACAACTTATGATGCGACTCGAGCTTTTATTCAGGCTATATCTATGTCTAGCAATCCAACTCGTCAAAGTGTTTTAGAAAACCTCAAATCTCTGAGTCTTGCACAGAGTGAAACTTCTGGATATCCACTACAATTTGATGAGCAAGGCGATCGCCAACAAGAACCTGTGCTTGTGAGAGTAGTTAGAGGTGGTGGCGGCCCCAAAGAAAGTGGATTTAAATTTGAACAAGTGCAAGAATAAATACTCGTCATATAAATATTTACACTCACTATTCGGCAGCGAAATTCTGCTGTAGAAGCAATAGCGATCGCACTCACAGGCTTTCAATTAATTCAAAAAGAAATTATTGATTGCTGAGGATATTAATTAACCAAACAAAACACAATATTTTTTCAACGGAGAGGGGGAGATTCGAACTCCCGGAGGTTTTAGCCTCATCCGATTTCAAGTCGGACGCAATCGACCACTCTGCCACCTCTCCAATAAAACTGTCTAGCTCTTAATGAACCGACGACAGTAAGCTATCATAGCGCTTTTGCCGACCATTAACAAGCTGACAGATAATACTATATCTCATCATCTACGCAGATTGCACTATTGAAGGCAACTATCTACGACACACTAAGCGAACGCTCGTACAAAATTTCCTCTGAAGTCACCTGGAAATCATGTCCTACCCACACTAGAGAGACTTGGGAAACCTCACCCGCTTCTAGGGAAACAATCGAAAAATTACGCAGCTTATCGCCCTGATTTTCCAAAATCCTGGGTACAGTTGCCGCGTTCAAGTAAATTGTTCCTTCGGGACTTCTAAAGACAGCTTTACGCTGCATTTTTTTGGTATGTCTGAGGGTGCGGTGCATGTGACCGAATGTCACTAGAGGAATAGTTTTACCAGCCGTGAGGCTCTGAGAAATGGCCTCACCTAAGTCTGGATCACCAAAGTCACCGCCGATGGGATGCCAGTCTTTACCGCAGGGATCTTCTGGGCGATCGCCTAATCCACTGGGCCCATTATGACCGAGAAAAATAATCGTCTCATGAGCCGCACTTTTTACCGCTTGAACGATGCGATCAGCCGATTCTTCCAGACTCGTGACACCATAACGTTCTTGCACGATGTCCGCAAATTTCCACTCTGGGCCACCCCACGTAAAAGGACGACCCCCCACCACCGTTAAATTCCACGCGGGAAAATCTAGCTTACCGTAACCAACATGGGCAGGGCCCAATAAATCGAGTTGTTGCTGTACCCAATCTTCCTGAGAGCGATCGTAGGGACATTTCCTCCGACCCCATTCCGTAGCAGTGTACCAGGCATCGTGGTTTCCCATTACTGCTGCTTTGGGAATGTCGAGGGAGGCGATCGCTTTGACTACTTCCACCGACTCATTGCCAAAATCACCCACAAACAGCACTAAGTCAACACCCAGATGCTTGAGTGCCATGCCATCTTCTAATTCCCATTGATCGTGAACATCTCCAACTACAGCAATTTTTAGGGTTTTTGATTGAGTTTTCTGACTGGTCATGCCACTTTCCTTGCCGTCTATCTCCAGCATATGAAACTCCGCCGGATTTGGACACAACTGTAGGGACATCCACCATCTACTATTTTTGGTAAAAACTACTATAATTGAATCCACAGGACAAAAACTTGCAACTTAAAGCACCCCTTAACTGTGTTTACCACTGCACTACCTCAACGAAACAAAACCCAACCGGGTGGACTACCGCTAGATTTATTTGCTGCCATAGAGACTCTCAAAAAAGAACTCAACGCGGTGATCCTGGCGCATTACTATCAAGACCCAGATATTCAAGATATCGCTGACTTTATTGGGGATTCATTACAATTAGCCAAAGCCGCAGAGAAAACCAATGCAGATGTCATTGTCTTTGCTGGTGTTCACTTCATGGCAGAGACGGCAAAGATACTCAATCCTGATAAATTGGTGCTTTTACCAGATTTAGATGCTGGTTGTTCGTTAGCAGATAGTTGTCCACCACAAGAGTTTGCCGCATTTAAAGCAGCACATCCAAATCATTTGGTGGTTTCTTACATCAACTGTTCTGCGGAAATTAAAGCCATGAGCGATATTATCTGCACGAGTTCCAACGCCGTCAAGATTGTGCAGCAAATACCCCAGTCACAACCGATTATTTTTGCTCCAGACAGAAATTTGGGCAGGTATGTCATGGAGCAGACTGGACGCGATTTACTACTGTGGCAAGGTAGCTGTATCGTCCATGAAACCTTTTCCGAAAAGAAAATTGTCCAATTAAAAATTGCTCATCCAGAGGCAGAGGCGATCGCTCACCCAGAATGTGAAAGTAGTGTATTGCGCCACGCCAGTTTTATCGGCTCTACAGCAGCTTTACTTAAATATTGTCAAAATAGTCCTACAAATGAATTTATTGTGGCTACAGAGCCAGGTATCATCCACCAAATGCAAAAACTGGCTCCTAATAAACGCTTTATTCCCGCCCCACCGTTGAATAACTGCAATTGTAACGAGTGTCCATTTATGCGGTTAAATACTTTAGAAAAACTCTATTTAGCAATGAAGAATCGCACTCCTGAAATTACCATGTCAGAAGAAATACGGATTGCGGCACTACGACCAATTCAACGCATGTTAGAAATGAGTTTTTAAAATAGGTTTTTGATCTTTGTAGAGGCGTAAAATTTTGCGTCTCTACACAATCTAATTCGATAGGAGTTTTTGAAATAATATTTGTTATCTAAAGAAACTATTTTAAGAGAAGATTGGAAATTAAACAAATGTAGGTTACATGGAAACTTTAAATGAAAACTTAATTTCTTGTTTTAAACTTTAAAATTTATTTTATATTCCTGGAACAAATGGGCAATCTAAGTATTAAGAATATACTTGGAATGTTTTTATATGAATCCAGTGAACATTGTTCCAGGCGACCATATTTTATATTATTGTGGGACTCATGAACATCATGGAATATATTGCGGAGAAATTCCATATAAAAATAGAATTTACCAAAATGTGGTGATTCACTTTGAAGGAAAATTTAAAAGAGGACAGATTAGAGGATTATCATTTGATAACTTTGCTCAATATAAAAAAAATGCTTGTTTTTCTGATGATGTAGTCCTCAAAAGAGCTATAAGTAAGCTAGGTGAACCTGATTATAATTTATTTGGAAATAATTGCGAACACTTTGCACATTGGTGTAAAGCAGGTAGAAAAAGATGTGGACAATTACATAATTTGATGGAAAATACAGGGGGAATTTTAGGAGGTGCGATAGCAGGAGGAGTTGCAGCAGCAGCTCTACCCCTAGCTGTTCCTGGAGTCGCTTTTTATGGCATAGTTTTAGCTGCTGGTTATGCTGGAGGGGAGTTAGCAAAAAATGGGGTCAATTTATTTTCAGATAAACCAGAATATGACAATGGCTGTATTTAATTTTTATAAAATCCAGTAAAATTACGATGTTTTGTAGGTTGGGTTTAGTTTTGCTCAACCCAACCAAGCAACATGTTTAACTTGCACACTACTTAACTCACCTTATTTCAGTAATGACTCCTTAATTTCTACATGTAATTTTGTTTTACTAAAAATCTAGCCAACCCCAAACACTAAATTTTCTTTTTCTCCGCTTCTGCTTTAGCTATGTCACTATATTCTTTGTATAGTTGAGTGCGAATTTTAGCTTCTTCATAACGACTATGATCGAGTGGTACCATACTCATTAAATCTGAAGCTCGTTGCCACTGAGCAGCTAATTCTAACCACTGAGTTGAAGTTTTAGCTACTTTGCCTCCATCTGAGGCTAGGTTAGCAATTCGCACAGCTTCTCCAAATGCGTCTTCAACAGGGGTAGAAAGGCTATTTACCGCAACACGGGGTGAACTCTCCTTCGTGTTTGTCGTCAACAAATTCAAGTTTTTTGATTGCATTAGGTTAGTTAATTTATGACCTAACTGGGCATAGACAACCCAACCTAGCAATAACAGCGAGCATACACCAACTGTGGCTAGTATCCTTTTTTTGGGTGATTTTTTAATAAGTACTGAAGAACGAGAAAATTGGGTCTTGGGTAAATTAGTTTTTACTTCTTTTTGGGCTTCTTTAAAATCTGTAATTAATTGCTGGAAAATATGTGGTTGAGCTAGTGTAATTTCTTGCGACCAAAGCAATTGGTTTTCGCAATCGCGATAAATTTCCGTTAACCAAAGCAATTGCTGCTCCCGAACGATACGACTGTTGATATTGACTCGCCGAATATTACGGGGTGTGATAGAAGCCAAAATTTGCTGAATTTGTGCTACTAGAGTAGATTGCTCTAGCTCTTCTTCTTTAGCCGCCTCACACAGAAGTTGTAGAACACCATCCGCAAAAATAGCTCTGGTTCTGACGCCAGAATTAGCTAGCTTTTCGTTTAATAGTTGAATAATCGCAGCAACGCTACCTTGGTGCGCCTGCCAAGCGATATCATTTATCCGATCTACCATTTGAGAATTAGTGATAGCTCTCGCACCCTGACTTATTAACTGACTCATCAATTTAGGGAATCTATTCTACTGAGTTTTACTTTGTCTTCGATTTTACGAGTAAAACGATGAGTTGCCAAATAAAATCATAAAAATTAAGTCTCTTCTTTGCTTCCTTAAGAGATTTTGTCACCATTGATTAATATAAAGCTCATGTGGGTGTGTAACCTACCTGTGTAGCACAATATATTATATATTTTTTTTGGTGATCGCCTTTGGCTAGGTCAATATAAATATGTTGTGCGATCACACTTAGCTAAGT
>NZ_CAWUDM010000037.1:0-55558 GCF_963920855.1 Nostoc sp. CCY0012
GACGCAAGTCAAAGACGGGGTGAGGTCAAAAACTAGACTTGCATGTTATTTAATTTATATTCCTAACTTAGTTGTGGATTCAGAAACAGGATGATGTGCTTTTGCGGTGTTCTCTTCACCCTGAGATAAACCTATGTCTAAACTGGGTGTGGGCAGATGTTTCATTTCCCAAGCTTTTAGCAAAATCAGGTATTCGTAAAACGCCTGTAGTGTACACCAAGCCAAACCAGCGCGTCCATCTAGGCAACCCCCTAACATAAAATACATATATAGAAAGCGGAGAAAAGGCCTAGCAGGTAACCGTAAAGATAAATCTTTCAAAGCGCGGCGTTTTTCGACTTCTGTTTTACCGAGAAACAAGTCTCGCCAATTGACTTTACCTTGTTCAATTTGGTACAAAGTCTCTTTGGCTTCATCTGTAGAATAACGGTTATGTTTTTCAATCCAACGGCTTAGTCCCTTGCTACAAGTGTAGTGAGGGTAGGTTTCCTTTAAAAAACTGGTAGCCCCTTCACAAACTTCCCTTTCAGTATGACCATAATCTGTAAACCAAACTTTACCGTGGCGGAAAAGACGCATTTGGTAACGGGGATATTGGGTGCTACGGCGAATCCAATGATTCATGAACATTACCCGTTCAGCGACGTAATAGCCGATGTAGTCTGGATTTTGACTTGCCTGTACGCATTCAGCAAATAATTCTGGCGTCATGCGCTCATCAGCTTCGAGAATGTAGACCCACTCATATTTGGGAGGAATGGACTCTAGCATCCAAGTACGTTGGCGTCCGTGGCTTTCAAAGGCGTGTTGGACAGTGCGAACAGCATAGCGACTAGCGATTTCCACAGTGCGATCGCTACTGCATGAGTCTACAACAATAATGTCATCCGATAGCATCGCTGACTCAATACAAGCCGCAATATCTAGTTCTTCGTTATATGTCAGTATGTAAATAGAAAACATGTTGAAGTTTTATAAAAAATTTCCTAATTGGGGACTGGAAATAAGGAGACAAGGGGACAAGAATACTTACTCAATCCCCCATCGCCCCATATGCATGCCTTTTAACGAGCAGCTACTTTACGTTTACTACCTTGTAAAGCACCCATACTTCGTAATCCTGTCCAGCCAATGATCATGTAACCAATGGATAACAATAGACTGCTAATCCCAATTCGTAGTCCCGATCTCCAAGCGTTGTCTCTGGCTTGTTTTTGAGCTTCTTCTCGACGTTGGCGAATTTGGGTCAATCGTTGAGTTGCCAGGGCTTGCGGGTCTGTTTGTTGGGCGATAAAGGTATCTAGTTCTTGGGGATTGGCTTTAAACTTTTTAAGTAACTCTTTTTGCGCTGCGGGAATCTGAGGGTTATTCAATGCTTGTTGATATGATTGCTCGTCTTTTAGCAGTTCATTAAACTGATTTCTCGCTTGGTTTCGTAGTTGTTCTAGTTGTGCTTGGCCTTGCTCGTTATTGATTTGGGCTTGCAATTGCGATAACTGACCTTGCAATTGGTTTTCCGCCTGCTGTGCATCTTGGGCGATTTGATTGACGGTTTGAGCGCTAGCTTGCCGTACATTATTGAGGTGCAGAGGAAAAATTAGCAAGAAGATTAACCCTAAAATACTGGATAAGATGAGGACAGGAAATCTCACATTTACCGGTTGAGGGCGATCGCCATCAGCAAAACCATCCATCCAGTAGCCCACAAATAGCATTCCTATCCCCACTAAAGGCACAATACCCCGGTCTACCAATGCGGTGGCCAGGTTGATTTGCCATGACCTATCAGTGGGTTGGAAAGGCAACATCAAAATTAAAAAGTCGAGTAAAAAGGACAAAATTAAAATTATCCCTGCTACCTTGAGTGTCAGGGCAGCGTTCCCAGAAGCAAAACGGTTAGTCATAGTTTTTCAAATTTTTGGTATATCAGAGTGATTGTCCTTTTTAAAGTTACTGGAATATTGTTCCCATATTCGTTGGCTGAAACTTATTGAGAACAAAAAGCACGTGCCATACACATATATAATTTTTGTGTCTTGGTTTTAAACTACACCACGGTAGCATCTGTGATATGGGCTGTCGTCAGAAAACGCTAGGTCATTGAAGATACGCAGTAAGATGGGGGTGATGATAGAAGAAATTTGAAGAACAGACAAACAGATAAATTGAATTTGTTCCCTTAGGAACATGAATTAAATAATATGCAAGTCTAGTTTTTGACCTCACCCCGCCTTTGACTTGCGTCAAAGTCTCCCCTCTCCTTACCAAGGCTACCGTGTACACACAAGTCGTATCAAGTTGCCTAACAGTGTTTCGATCCCCCCTAGCCCCCCTTCAAAAGGGGGGAAAAGAATCAAAGTCCCCCTTTTTAAGGGGGATTTAGGGGGATCAAGCCACATTTTGCACCCAGTACAGAGATGTGTGTACACCGTAGCCTTACCAAGGAGAGGGGTTGGGGGTGAGGTTCTGTATTTTATTAAATCCACATTCCTTCGTCTTGATGTTTTAGTATCTTGTGATCATCCAATTTCCCTATTCAGGGTTTGTTCCCAAATCGGTAAATCCTCTGGCAGATCCACATCAGCCAAAGCAGGTAAGTACGTCAGTGATATTTTGAGTTTGTCAGCAATCTCCACAGTTTGTTGTAATACTTGAGAAGTTCCCCAATTGATGTTAGCGAATAATTCTGGAATTAGGCGACACAAACCAACCAAGTAATAACCACCGTCAATGGCTGGGCCAAGTACGAGATCGTAAGTGTTGAGTTTTTCAAAGGCTTGGGTAAGAATCTGAGGATTTACCCCAGGACAATCTATACCAATGATCACTACTTGTGTTGCACCAGATTGAAAGGCGTGAACAAGCGATCGCGCCATCCTATCACCCAAATCACCTTCCCCTTGAGACTGGTAAACTGAATCAGTACCCAGCCAATCTTGCATGAGTTGCAAATTACCACCTGCAAATCGGACTTCCCACGATATATCAGTTGTTTTTTGTAGTTCTTGAACCTGAAATATTGTATGTTCAGTCATCTGCCGTTGCAAATTGGCAGCACCAACGTCACCCAAAGTAGGGATGAGTCGGGTTTTGGTCTTCCCCGGTTCTGGGTAGCGAGTAAAAACAATTAAGTGCTGTTTGGCAATTTCTAATGATTTCAGCACAGAATACCTAAAGTAATTAACTTAAAATATCTTAATAGCAATACTTGCTGTCTTTATTAGCTTTTTTATGATCTTTGCCTGTTCGCATAGCCCCTAAAATCGTAGAAATGTAGACACAACGCTGCGCTTTAGAACTATTTTGACCGTAAAACGTTATTTGCCCTAGTGTTCTTAATGATGTATTGGTACATTCATCTTCAACTTTGTATACAGGACAACCTTGATAGTTAAATAGTACTCGCCATATCGGTTGTGATGATTGTTTAGGTAAGGTTGTTTCGGATTTATCTTTGTCGTTTCTTTGTTGATAGATGCGAATATTTGGATGTAATCCATGCCATAAGCTATCATTATTTCTCACAGCATCAGGAAGAAAATTAGCCCCTTCTGCTTTATGAACAGTCCACTGTACAATTCCGTTTCGTTCACGTAAGCTAAATTGCCAGGTGGATTTTTCTTTAGTGGCTTGGCTTTGAGCTTGACGGATAGCACTGTATACTTCACCTTGGGCAGTGTTAAGGCGCTGAATATCCACAAAAGTCAACCAACTAGGTGCAGCTAACCCGCCCAATATACCAATTAATACAACAGTGACTAATACCTCTAGTAGCGTGAAGCCACTATCATCGTGATGATTAAATAAATTTTTGGGATTCAGTAAATATGGTAAATGCACCGGAAATAATTTTAATTCAAAATAGGCAGATAAAGCTTGAAGCTTTTTGGATATCTATCTTTACAATGAAATGACTCAATTCAAATATTTCATAACTTTTAATTTTTTAAATAAAAGCTATTAATCCAACATTTTAAACAATAAAAAGGACTCATCATACTAGCCAAATAAAACTGCATTTCAAACCGCAAAGTTATATCATTACTTAAATAATTTTTATTTTTCATAAAATGTTGTAACACTCGACGTAAATTTCCTAGAAGAGTTTTTATTAAAATTATTGGTTTTTCCCAATATTTAGCATTGATCAAACGTAGCTGAAAAACACAAAGTCCACAGCCACGAGCCAGTGTTAATAAGTAATCTCTTTCAAATCGCCAATGTGGTATTTGATGATTAATATGCATGGCGGGATTATACAAAATTTTCCAGCCTGCCTTGTGTATATAAAGTAATGCCTCATAATCGTCACCCTGCACAAATAAGCCCGGCAGTTTTCCACGCAAATTAGGTTTAGCTGGAACGGATTCACACCATGCTTGTTTACGAACAACAAGCCCCGCCCCAGGAGGTAATCTTAAATTATCTGGATCAAACAAGTGTGTTGGAGAACCATATTCTCTAATTGCTAAAAAAGATTGAATTTTTTTAAAATCTTGAGGTGGTTTAACTTCATATTCACCATGAATTTGACCACTCCAAGCACCAGCTTCAGGATGTTCTTTACCAAAATTATAAGCTGCTGTCACCCAATCAGTTGCTGGTACGTTATCATCATCTATGAAGGCAATAAACTCGCCACTAGCTTCACTTACAGCCCGATGACGTGCAAAGGGAATTCCTTGCTTTTTTTCCAGAAAATACTTGATTTGAAAATCAGTATTATGACTTGCTTGATAAGTCCGAATCAACTCAAAAGTTTTGTCAGAACTATTATTGTCAATAATAATTATTTCCCAGGTTATTTGTTCTAATCCAGTCTGCATCAAAAGCTGATCTAAAACTTTGGGTAAGCGCTCCAACCCATTATATGTAGGGATAGCTACAGTAAAATCTAAAGATATATCTTTAATTGATTTTTCCATTTTAATTCCCACCAATTATGTGTATAAGTATGATTTTTTTGTTTAAGTAACCAAGAATTTAAATATATGATTTTTAACAAAAAAAATGGACTGAGAAAACTACTAACTAATAATTCAAATTCACAAGCCCTAATTAAATCTTTTTTAACAGCACTTTTATATTTGAGTGCGTATAATATGATTTTACGTAAATCATTCATCAAATATACCAGACTTGCCAGAGGTCTTTTCCAAGGTCTAGTTCTTAGCATACGTAGGTGATGTTTACTTAAGCCAACGCAACGAAATAAACTAATTAAGTGTTGCTTTTGTAATCGCCAGGCAGGAATTTGATGGTACACGTGCATTTCTGGGTTATACCAAATTTCCCAACCACCTAACTGAATATGTAGTACAGCTTCTAAATCTTCACTGGCTAAACCAGCATCTCTACCTTTATGATTTAAAATCAAATTCTTAGGAACTGTTTTCTCCCATGCTTGTTTGCGAACTACTAAACCTGCTCCTGGTGGCAGTATTTTCATTTGTAGCTTGTATTGATGAGGATCATTACCACGTTCAGTAATGGCTAAAAAACAAGCTATTTTCTCAAAATTTTCTGGTGGTTCTACTTCATATTCACCATGAATTTGACTCCCATAAGCTCCAACAAGCGGGTGCTGTTCACCAAAACTATAAGCGGCTGCTACCCATGTGGGTGCTGGATAATTATCATCGTCGAGAAAACCTATTAATTTACCAGAAGCCACTTCCACAGCCTTATTTCTGGCATACGCTGCTCCCTGCTGAGGTTCAAAGCAATACTTTAAAGGATAAGGACAATTCCAATTTTCTTGATAGCTTTTAACAACTTGAGCTGTATTATCGTTGCTGTTATTATCTACAATAATGATTTCCCAAGAAAGGTTTTCAATGTGAAGTTGATTTCGCAGTCTTTCTAGTAGCCCAGGTAAAAGATTTGCACCGTTGTAGGTCGGTATAGCTACCGTAAAATCAATCTTTTCAGTCATAGCGGGTAAGTTGAATTTAGTTGGATTTAAATTAAAACTTTCTTATCTCACCCTAATAATATTAAAAATGCGGTGGGGTAGAATTTATTACTATTTTTTGAGTAGCAAGCCAATATATAAATGCTATATACAACTAAAAAACTGCTCCTCATATTTCAATTTTGCTATCAAGGAGCAGCTTTATGTACCGTGTTTATACTGTTTTTATTATGTTGTTTTAGCAAATGAAAATTAACTTAACCACATTGACCGTCTTTTTCTGTGAGCATTGAGCCTAATAAGGTTTTAATAATGACACATCGTTTCACATTACTGGGAGTAGTCGTCCCTCCTTGAGGTATGGCTACTACAACTTTTAAATCTATATCAGAAGCATTATTATTAGCTTTAGGTGCTAAATTGCCCATGTAATCGAAAGTAATTGTTTGTGGTGCATCTGCGTTGTAGTTAGAAGCATAGTTAATAGAAGCAGCAATACTATTTCTATGATTTAGATTTGTGCCTAACAGTATTTGTTCCGGTTTAATATCCAAATCCCTGCCTAAATTACGCCAATCGTTTGTATTTGGTGTTGTTGTACCTTGATAAACTGCTATTTGGGGAATATTACTTTCGGTTTTAAAACTCACACTGTAATTAAGTTTTGTCCTTCTAGCTTCTCGCTGTGCTTCCTGTAGTGCTGCTAAAACAACATCATTAGCTTTATTTAACCGTTGTCTATTGACAAAACCCAACCATCCTGGAGCTGCGATCGCAGATAAAACCGCTATCATGACCACCACCACCAACATCTCAATTAGAGTGAATCCAGCATTTTTTTGAGTACTTTGAGCTGAGTATTTTATTCTTTTATGAATTTCTTTGAATTTTTTATCTAAAATTAGACTATGCATACCGATATTTTACCTTACTAAAAAAACAAAAACAAAGCTTAACCAAATGTTGGAAAAGCGTAATTAAAAAGTTTCAAATACTCCAAGATGATTGATGATTCTAAATAACCAATATTGATTTAATTCGTAAACAAAAACCCGAGTCCTTGTATTCTTGTACTTACTTGAGGAAAATAGGTGGTTCTATTTTGATCAAAATCAATATTATTGTTTTGTAAACGAGCAAGAGCATTACCTCGTAAGTAAATTTCTGCTACATTACTAGATGCATCTACACAAACATAAAATCCTCGTGTTCTTACATTATCTGTTGCTACGGCATCCCCACTACCAGAAAACTGGGGTACTAGCTGACCTATAGAACAAATTGGTTCTAGATTGGTCGAATTATTTATAATAGTTTGATCTACATAGTCAACAAGAGGCAAAATTTGTTGTGTATAGTTTTCCAAAGGTTTCTTTTTCCAACTATTCATTTTAGTCTGAAGAGTGCCGTCATTAGATAAATCAAATAATTGAAATCCAGAGTCTCTAGTGCTATTTTTTTCAGTTTCAGTTTGACCATAACCGTTATTAATTTGAAATCTGCCAATTCGTGCTGCATTCGACCAACTAGCATTATCATCTTTAATTAAATAATAAGCTATCAAAGAATAAACAAATGTATCATCTTTACCGAGAATAATATCATTGTTATCTTCATCTTTACCATCTTTTATTGATAGTCCTTGTGAAATGAACTGCCGCTTCCAAAAGACAAGTACTGGAAAAAAGTTTTTTTTATCATCTGTAGAAGATTTAGGAAGTTCATTTCTGATAGCAGCTATACCATCAGCATCATAAACATATACTGCTTGTTGCAAGTCTCGTGTAATATAGTCGAGTGCTGCTTTAATTTCCTGCTCAGTATTTGCCTTAGCTTGTTCTTTACGATCATTGTCGAGAATATTAATCATAAATCCCAGCAAAGGTGTGATTATAAGAGAAGCTATCAAAACTGCAACTAGCAATTCTATCAGTGTAAATCCATGATTCTTGTGTTTTAAAGTAATTTCTTTTTGCTGATTATTTAAAAGCCATTGAAACAGTTTCATAATGATATATTTTCCTTGAAATTATATATATGCCATTTAATATTTATGGTTGACAATTTGATTCCTCGTTATCTTCATCTTCCAAACGATCGCAGAAATCACTAAAATTTGTAGTTTCAGTTGTTATTTCTGTTGTCAATTCAACTAGTGGCGATTTTCGCTCCCCTAATCCTCCAGTAAAAGTCATTTGTTTATTAGGTGCTGTTTTCAGTGCGCCGCCGTCACTAGCAAATCCATCTGACCTATAGACACGCACCCCTAATTGGTAACCTTTAGCAGCTTCAGTTGAGTCTTGGTTATATCTAAATGCTTGAATTACAAAGTTTCTAGTATTTGTTGTGGTACAGTTAGTGCCATCAAGAGAAACACAATACAAATTTGTAGCAGGTGCAGTACAGTAATTATTAGCATTACAAGTTAAGCTTCCTACAGCAGGAGCATCATAGTCATCTAAACTATCTTCATCTCCTGTAATTGGGTTTGTAGGGGGCAGAATTGATTTTGATCTAACACCCTCAACGTAAGTTTTAGCTGCGTCCGATGCTAACTCAATGCGCCTTGCTTGTACGCGTGTCCCTACAGATAAAATAATCACAGGTGCGATCGCAGCTAATAAAATACTAGTAACAACAATCGCTACCAATGACTCGATGATGGTAAAACCTGACTGATTAGATGTGGATGTTTGCCACTGTTTATGGTGAATCATATTCGTTGTAGCTTAAATTACACTAGCGGATTACCTGAAATATCAATAAATTTCATGGTGAGCGCTCTAGCGTTGAGGAACTCACCATAAGTTCACTATTGGATATTAAGAACAGTTACCACGTTGGTCGTCACTAATAGCGTATTCAAAATCGTCGCCATATAAGGTACTGGGAGCAGGGCTATAGCCACCACCTTCTTGCGCTGCACATAACAAAGTTTTTATCCAAGTATCGTCTCGAGCTACTTCTCTGAAAAATTCGTTAGGCTCGTTTGTGGCAGGTGCGGTAAATCGTTGAGAGAACAAGTCAGGTAACTGGGTAAGCAAGGCTACGTCATAACCCCAGAGACGGTTAGGAGCGTTATAGAAAGGTGAACGACCACCAGTTACACTAGTTCTGTAAATTTGCGGTTGTCCGAGGATTTGCCCATTTGGGCTACCAGTTGCAATCAGAGTTTGCCAAGGAGCGGTTGCATAGCTACTGCGTTTAAATTGAATGAAAGAACCAGAAGCTGTATGATTTATACCGTTCCAATTTTCTAAGTAACGTACAAAGTTTTCTAAACCACCATTAGATTCACCAACATCTGAGTTTGGTGGACGTGCGGGAGTATTCCCTTGAGCAAAGACTAGATTGGTTTCGGTTGCTGTGGCATGTTGCATCCAAAAACCTGTAGTTGGATCTGCTGCATTTCCACCAGTGCCTAAAGTAATTGTATTTGCTGCTGGTGATAAGAAGGGATATTGAATTTGCAGTACTGGTACTAATAAAGGCTGGTCTATTTTCCGAGTGTTAGTCAATACTGCTTGATTTTCAATCCATAAAGGATGATCATGACCATAGTTAGCTGTACCAGTATTATCTGTATTACTTGTTTTAAACCACAAAGCTTTGTAGTGACGTCTTGGTTTGTTGCTAGAGCTATATGCTGAGAAGGAAACGCCATTTATAGAATGAGTATCAAACGGATAGTATCTTACTTGACCTAAATTCTCTGTGGCTAATGTAGTAGAATTTGTGATGCTGTTATTACCACCTATGATTCCTAAAGGAATTGGTCTATTACTACTAGAGAATATTAAGTTACCGCTAGTAGCATCTCGTAAGAAAGCAACTCTGCGTGGAAAGTGTCGATCTGTTGGATTTAATGCAGGTCTGGCTGTGGTACCAGCACCGAGTTTATTAACGGTAAAGGTGGTGTCATTTGGTAGTATGCGGTTTGCTCCTGAATCAATTGCTTTGTAAGTCCAATCAATATTAATGTTAAGAGGGTCACCACCTGCATCATAACCAACTACCCAATCACTAGGTTGACAGGTTGTAACTATTGGTTTGCGGCAAATTTCCATAGCATATTCAGGAAATGCCCCTCGACGCTGGACTGGGGTAACAAAGTTATTGAAGTAAGAACTATCCACACGCGCAGGAAGATCGGTATTACCTGAGTAGTAGCTGTCTAAGTAATCTACACTAGAGCTACGATTATTGACAAAGTTGTTATCCCAAAAACCATTTAACCTAGTTGCAATAGTTGAAGTTATGTTGCTTTCAACCATATTAACAGCAGCATCATCTTGATCACCATCATTATTAAGGTCAATCTTAATAACCCGTTCATCTAGTGTGTTTGGTGTTGTAGCAGATAATGTGGTTTCAATATTGCCATCACCATTTAAGTCATAACCTATGGGATAACTACCATAATTGTCATTCAGGTCGTAATCACCGTCTCGGCGGTAACCTCGCTGGAAATCATTTGACAAAACAGTAATCGCATCAGCAAGTATAGATGCTGGTCGCCAAGTTTCACCAGTATCACAGCTAGAAAACTGATCCTTGCGACAGGCAAAATTAGGATCAAGGTTTTTACGTTCATAAAAATCATCACCCCAAGTATTTAGTTCTGTGAACTCTTCTTTGGTGTGTAAGTTGAAATTTCCTTTGATGTAAACTGGCAAGTCAGATGCTAAAATAAGACCCTTTTCTTCAGCCTTATAGGTAGCGTTACGGCTTAAGTCACTGCCATTAATCAGCATGATACCGTTGGGGCGACGAGTTGGATCTAGTTTAAAGTCAGTCTCGCTTACCGATTTACTGGTGTCGCTTTCATCAGGAAGTGCATCATCACGAGTGGCATATATAATTCCGCTATTGGGGAATAAAAATTCTCCACCTGTCTTGGATTTTGTTCTCAACAAATCTAAATCTAAAACGGTGGCACGGATTTCTAATGGCTGACGTAGCTCTACATCCAAATCATAGTTTTTGGAACCGTAAACCCTATCAATTGCTTTTATCTGCCTTGCATCCAAAAAAGCAGTTTCTTTAATAGCGTCGTTAGGAACAGCCGTTTCTGTAGCAGTGCCAATGGTAGTATCTAGAATTTTCAAAGCACACATGGCAGAATCAACCGCCGACTGTTGTGAAAGGGTCAGAGGTTTGGCTGGAGTAGCATTAATATTTGCTAAAGCATCTTTTAATGGTTCGTTGACCCAGCGTCCATTGGGATATTGTAACTGTGCTTGATAGTTCAGCACTGGTTCATAACCTGTTATGGCAAGAGAAGAAGCTGGATAGGCAATACCGTTATTAGAAGCATTGGCTGTAGTTTCAGTGGTAGGGTCATAGAAACTGCTGACACAAGCTATGGGCGATTGATAGTTTGACGGTGTTTTAGGATCGTAGAAGTCATCTTGGTAGTGATAAACTGCTGTAGCCCGCATCTGTAGATATGGTGTTTTATCGCTGGGCAAACCCTGAAGAGCAGTAGTAATTCCTGTTGGCATATAATCTGGCCAAATCTTATCTGTAACCGCAAGATCGGCATTTAATTCAACAGCGGTACTACTAGGAATACGACCAGTAGGCAAATAAATTCCCGCACCTGTGACAACTCGCAAACCACCGACTACATCTAAAGGCCCATCGGGTTTTTGTGCTGCTGATCTTTCCCAAAAGCCATCCCGATTGGTAACGCCTAAGTTATCTAGTTGGTAAGCTTGGGAGAAACGTTTACGAGCATTAGTATTGTTATCCCATTGTCTACCGGAAATTGTTTGTCCTTCACCTGGTGAACTAACAAACTTACTGCCGTCGTACCATAATTCTGGCATATTGTTGCCAACCAAAACGCGATCGCCCAATCGGTCTTCTTTGCCAGCTTTTAATTGTATTGCTGGGTCTGTAGCAGATAGATGAAGTTTGTTTCCAGTACCCGTTTTAATACCTATCTCAGCATAACCAGTTTCCGTTGTACCATCACCTGGAGCGAAGGGAAACACCCATGCATCCACTGGTCTGAGAGAATTACCACTTCCCTCAAGAGGAGTTGTTGTATTGTAATCAGTACCTCCAGTTCGATGAAGTGCATCACTACCAAAAGAAATTTCTGCAAAGGGAACACGCCGTGTCCGTTTTCTGAAGTAAACCGTTAGCTTTTCGTTGCGTACTTCAGTAGGATCTTTGGTAGGATTAAGAACTAATTCACGTTGAATTTCTTCTTGCACTTCATCTGGAAGATCCGTATTATTTGGATAAGTTGTATTTGTGATGTTTACTAATTTATCAATTCTTTTAGCATAAGCTTCATCATTGTAAGCTGCTGTACTACCATGAGTAGCTGTAGGTACAGTCTTATTTGCGTTACTAATATTGGCACTACTTAAAGTAAGATTATCGACATCATAATCTTTATTGAACAAGTCTACTCTCACATTATCACCGCCACTAGTTTCATTAACGCGGCTATTTATTACATTACCTGCAACAACAATTTTGCTATTTTCTTCTGTGTAATAACAAGATTTAGGACTACTGACTAAATAAAATCTGATGTCACTACCATTTTTTCTGGTCAGCAGATTGCCATTAGTAAAAATACGTCCATTCAGATTTAAACCTGCTCCAGGAGAAATTTCTAAATCGTCTTCATATATAACTGCATTATTAGCAAGTGGAATTCGTTCCCGGTCTTGCTGATATTCTAAAGCTGCGAAACCTCTGTTACCTGTGAATGTCTCGTATTTAGTAGCATCTAGTCCAGCTATATTTGTAATGGGTACTGTAGCAGTATGAATAAAAATACTTCTTTTCAACTTACTACCGACCTTATACCAACCTTGACTACTTACCAAGTTGGCACTAGTAGCAATATCACTCTGACATTGACTTCCAGAAGCACCTTCGTCCATTGGTTGCGCTCTGGCCTCTAAAGCACTCCTCGCTCTAGTACTAGTGGGAGTCCGAAAGTAAATACCATATATTGTATAACTATCAAATTTGCCGTCATTATCAGTATCAACAGGGTACTTCCAGGCTGTCTTAAGAGTTTCTTCGTCTTGAATACCTGTTGTACCATTAAACTCTTTGACAACTTTCAACTGTGTTTCGTCACCAAAAGTAAATTGGTTTATATTGCCTTCGATAACTTGAGTTAATGATAAATCTGACGGTGTTGAACGTGGTAATCTAGGGTCTTGAAATAACTGATTAATCTTCGCTTTAGCTCTATCCATTGCCGGAGCAGCTGCTTTAAGTACAACTTCATTTACCCTGACATTGTTGGCATTTTTAGCGCGCTCGAAAGAACGAAATAAAATTGCTGTTGTCAGTAGTACCACTACTATCGACACCATTACCACTGTTGGTAACACAAAACCCGCATTTGCAGAATTTTGTCGTCTTTTGGTAATAAATAAAGTTCGTAATAGCCAAATAATTTTTTTGTTAATCGCAGATAAAAATTTCTTACTAATCTGACTAAATTGTTTGGCAATTTTTCTGATTGTCTTGACTAGCTGGCGGTTTAGAGACATAAACGATCTCCTGTCAAGTGATTTTTAAACAACGGTTTATCTTTTTTGGTATGGGGAAGAAACTTTGTAAATTCAATTATTCAACAAAATAAGTAATTACCCTATTTAACTAACTCCCAAACACAGAATCAATTCATAAAAAACATTGTTTTCTTTATAACATTTATTAAGTTTGGATGATTTACAGAAAATACTGATTTTTTCAAATTATTTACTTCACCACACTTTAATAAACTTGGTCTTGCTCCTACGTAATTTTATTGAAGCTAATGTGAGCAGAATAAATTTATATTACCCATTAATAAAAAAAACATATCAGGGCGGTACAAAATCATATAGCAGCCCTAAATCGTTTGTGAAAAACTAAATTCCCGACTTTTTGAAGAAGCCAGAAAGATGGAAAATTAAAAACCTCCCCATTTCGGGGAGGCTGCTGGAGTAAATATTCTCTTACAGGTAAATACTGAGAAATTAAGTTTGGCAGTCTATACCTTGTTCAAAAGTTTAGTAATGATTCAGATTAATTCCAGCTTCTTTGGCCATTGCTTCTAAGCCTTTAGTTTCTAAACTTTTGATGGCTTTAGTAGACAGCTTCATTCTTACCCAGCGATTTCCACCAGCCCACCAAACACGCTTGTTTTGCAGATTGGCGTGCTGTAGGCGTTTGGTACGGCGGTGAGAGTGAGAAATTGCAAAGGCGTTATTTGCCTTTTTACCAGTTAATTCACAGCGGCGAGACATAGCAACTATCTCCAGATGACTATTTGAATACAACCTTTCTATTTTAGTCCTATCAGGACTTAGCTGTTTGGGGCAACTAGAAGTCGCTACTACACAACCAAAGTCTACCTGTGTGGACTAAAAAACATCATGAAGTTAGCTGTTTTATTTGCTGGCTTGTTCTGTCAGCTTAGTAAGCACATCATTTGAGCGCTCGACAAAAGATTTCATCCCTTCAGCGTCAAATCCTTTTTGGGACATTAGCGCTAAATCGTAAACGTGTTGACAAATCATCGTCACTAACTGATCTGTCGATGACTGACCATCACCCTGAATAATACTGCCTTGGCTAAGGTTGGTGAGGTTTTGAATTAGGGGATGCGCTGTATTTACCAGCAAGATATGGTCTTCGGGAAACTCTGCGTTCTGCTGCTGCATCATGGCGTTCATTTCTCGCAGACGGCGAAGAATTTCTGGTAACAGTACCATTGCTGGTGGTGTTCCTTGGGGATCGTCTGATTTTAAGGATTCAGTACGGATGTTAACTTTGGGTTTGTTGAGAGATTTTTCAAATAACTCTTTGATGACCTCACTCTTGGTTTTGTTGGTTTTGGGGTCAACTATTTCCCCGGTTTTGTCTTGATCTAGTAGGGTGTTATCTAAATCTGAGTCTACCCGCGTAAATTTGACATCCGAATATTCCCGTTCGAGGAAGTTGATAAAGTGGGTATCGATGAAGGAGTCCATAAACAGGACTTCTAAGCCTTGGTTTTTGTGTAGTTCTATATAAGTAGCTTGGCTCGCTTCATCGGTACTGTAGATCACCCGGTTTTCGTGCCGTTCTTTGTTACGTTCTAAGTATTCTTTCAGGGTTGTATATGGGGCGTGGGAAGTGGGGGATTCGGGGGAAGGTGTGACATCTTGCCAAACATCCTCTTCACTCGATTGAACTTGAACAGAAGGACTTTCACTATTCCCTACTCCCGATTCCTTACTAACTTCTGGTTTCGCTGTGGTGCGGAAGATGATGATATCTTCGATTTGTTTTTTAAATTTTTCGTCGTTGAGAACACCAAATTTTACAAATGTGCCGAGGTCTTTCCAAGCGCTGATGTATTGTTCACGGTTGTCGCGGTACAATTCTTTGAGGCGATCGCCTACTTTCTTGGCTATATAATCGCCGATTTTGCGGACTGTGCGATCGCCTTGCAATGCACTACGAGACACATTCAAAGGAATATCGCTACTATCAATCACACCGCGCATGGGCGTGAGAAATTGGGGAATAATTTCTTCGCAGTTGTCGCTAACAAAAACTTGGTTGCAAAATAGCTTGATTTGCCCTTTAGTCACATCCACATCGGGGCGCATTTTGGGAAAATACAAAATCCCGTTGATGATAAAGGGATAATCAGTATTTAAATGCACCCATAACAGAGGTTCTTCCTGAAATGGGTATAAGTATCGGTAAAATTCTAAGTAATCTTCTTGACTCAGGTTACTAGCAGACTCCCGCCAAGGTGCTTTTTGCTGGTTTAATACTTCACCTTCCAGTTTGATGGGTACTGGCATGAAGTCGCAGTAAGTCTTGACAAGATTCTTAATCCGTGCAGCTTCTAAAAATTCCTCTTCCTCTCCTTGGAGGGTAAGAGTAATAGTAGTACCACGAGTAGTGCGGCTAGACTCTTCTAAAGTAAACGCAGGAGAACCATCACAACTCCAGTGGACAGCTTGTGCGCCTTCTCGATATGAGAGAGTATCAATTTCTACTTTCTGCGCCACCATAAAGGAGGAGTAGAAACCTAAACCAAAGTGACCGATAATCGGTTGATCTGATTTACCTTCATATTTGTGAATAAATTCTTCGGCACTAGAGAAAGCTACCTGATTGATATATTTCTTAACTTCCTCTGCTGTCATCCCAATGCCATTATCGGTGATGGAAAGGGTTTTTTTATCTTTGTCGATAGCAATTTGGATTTCCGGTTCACCTGTGTCTCCCGCAAATTCTCCAGCGCGGGATACCATATTCAGCTTTTGGATGGCATCTACAGCGTTGGATACCAATTCCCGCAAGAAGATTTGGTGATCTGAGTACAGGGACTTCTTGATAATTGGGAAAATATTCTCAGTATGAATACTGATGGTGCCTTGTTCTAGCATAGTGTGTGATTAAATAAAATCTCTCATTGAGGATTTTAATGGCAGAACTGATGCGATCGCTACCCTTAAAGGGTTTGTTTGCCCCCAAAAGATGATTCGGATTTCCCTACTCGATCCATTTAATATAATAGTATTCAAATTAACTTCTAATTATGTAGCCACTAATGCCGGAAACTACAAATATTTATAATTCACGGAAGTTTATTTTTTGGACAATTGTGTATTTATTGTTTAATATCATATTAATTCTTGAAATATTTTTTTTGCTGTTTCACCAGCTATTGACCAATTTAAACGAGTTATATATTCATTAAATGATGCCAGAGCTAAATTTTCATATTTTTGATAGTCCGTGAGATAATTTGCTATATAGTTACAGTAATCTGTAATATCAGCGTCTACTGGAAAAGTTTTACCATTTACATCATTTCTAATGATAGTAGGGATACCTGCTATATCAGTAGTTAGGCAAGGAACGCCAAATGCATTTGCTTCAATTAATACGTTAGGAGTTACATCCGCTTGAGTAGGCAAAATTAAAAAATGAGAGTCACTAAGTAGATTATAAAAATATTTCTTCCCTTCAACGGAAGATTTGTTGATATATCCTAAAGGTTTCACGAAATCTGGCATATTTTCTCTTAGTTTTGGCAAGTCACCTATTAATTTTAATTCAATATTAAATCCTTGTTTTTTTAATTCTTTACTTATTTCTAAAGCAACGTTCCCGCCTTTTCTATTCCAATCTACCCCGATAAAAATAAATTTATAAATATCTGTACCTCTTGATTTGATCAAAAATTTAATATCCTTAATGGTTCTGTCTGATTGTAATTCTAGATTTGCTCCTCTAGGAATTACTTTAATTTTATTCGCATTCAAATTATAAATTTGTGTAGCCTGTTTAGCAGACCACTCTGAGGAAAAAATAGCTAAACTGCATTTATTTAAAGCCGATTGTTCTATTAAATGAATATTTTTTCTTGTTTCTTGACAAATGTTACTTAAGTAGGGGTAAACATCAATAAGTGCGGCTAAAACTGTATCCAACCAAAGAACCATTGGTTTTTGATAATCTAGGTAGGCTACAGGTGCAGCCCCTTCTGTGCATAAGATTATATCTGCATCTAGATTAGACAATTGTTTGCGGATTTGTTTTGCATAATCTTTACCAATTATTGGTTCAGCCCATCTATAATAATCTTTATGATAAAAATATCTATAAAAGCTCCATTTACTTCTAGTTAACCAAGAATAAGTCTTTTTAAAATTCCCTACTTGATCAATAGATATTCCCTGATTAACTAGAGTTTTAAATATATATTGATTGGAACCGTAATTACCCATATCATATTTTTTCCAACCAGATTTATTGAGAAGATCATAGGTAGTTACATAAGCTAATTTCATAAGCATTACCTTAGTGATTATTTGAAAAAATTTTTTAGACTCAAGGGTTGCAGTCTCATTAGTCCTGTTCTGGTTTACAGGACAGGTGATGACATAAATACAGGAATTACGTAACCAACCACGTATTTTCGTCATTGTGACCCTAGGGAGGCAATCTCAAAGCCTTGATTTTCGTAGCGAGTGCGTAAGTCCTAAAATAGAAAAAGCTGTGATATCTCAGCAAATCTGATTTATGATAGCAATACGGAAACGATTTTAGTGATAAATACTATTTTATACATATAATTTAGTGATTGGCTATATTACTAAATCGTCTGAATCCTTGCAATAAATGCATAGAGCTTGATAAAGTCAATCAAAATACCAGGGTTTCAGAAAAATAGTGGTATTTCTGATAACCCAGAGACAGATTTACTTAGACTGAAGCTTTGAAGTTGGGCTTCAGTAAATGCAATAACCCGATGAGCAAAATATCAATGCCTGATAAACTTTTGAGTTCTTCCGTAATCTCCTGCGGTGGATTTCCAGAGAAGGCGATCGCAATTAAACGTTCTGCCGCTTGAACTTCTTATGTATTGCTTATGATTAATTCTGCTACGCGATCGCCGTGACACTTATTTGCCGGACGCACTCTAAGTCTTTGTGTCAATCCCTGGATTTAAGCCCCAAAACATCCACTATTAGGAAGGATGGCATTTGCTACCCATTTATAAACAGTTTCACCAATTCTCAAAGTTCTACTTAAATTAACATTGCTCACTTTGGCATTGTTATAGCATAATTGTCTATTAGGTATGTTCAAGGATGTAATATCTGCGCCTACTTGTACCGTTCCGTGGGCATCACGCCGAATTTTGCGTTCTAAAGTTACATTAACTGTAGTTGTCATCCGGCAACCATTAAAAGAAACGTTCTCTATATGATTAATTTGTAACTCTTTGCGCCGATTAATTCGTTCACGTTGTCCAGCTAAATTGTTATTTAATTCTGTCAAAATCTCAGATTGAAGACTATTCCCCAATGCTTCTACTACTCTACAGTTGAGTTGAGCCATTGCGGGTTTGGGGGTAACACAGAGGAAGCTTAAGGAAATCAAACTTCCACAAATCATCTTCGAGTTCAAAGTTAAGCTCTTCATTGCAGTCACCAATCGAATGTCTTTACATACACTTGATATGTATGACTGCAATTGTTTATGCACTACGTGAGACGGCTAGATAAAAAAACTTTGGCGAATGTATTGCTGGAGATAAACGAATTGCCTGAAGATGACACTAATCAATATGACCAAATTAACGTTTTGCCGCTTGAACTTCATCACGGTCAATTGCCAGTGTTGCTGAACAGATTGGTTGCGCTGTAATATTACTGGCTATGAACATCATAAGTACACAATTGACAGACTTTTAAAAAAAGCCCAAAAAAATTCTCAATTAATTACAGTCAAGACCAATAATCCGGTTCAATGGCTGGCAGAAGTAATACAAGCCGAGAACAGTAATGATGAAAACGCAACATGAAATTATTCAACAGGGCTATGATGCCTTAATTAATTCTCTGGGAGTTGTGGATACTATTCGGTTTATTCGGTATTTCAGTCCCGGTAAAGGAGACTATACTCAAGAACGTCATCAATGGCTAGATGAAAAAACTTTGGCGAATGTATTGCTGGAGATGAACGAATTGCCTGAAGACGACACTAATCAATATGACGAAATTATTGAGTAAGTAGGTAGGCAGGAAAATTTACAGGTATGTCATTACGTTCGCAGAGCGTGGCGTTAGCCATACGTAATGGAGTGAAGCGAAGTATAAGACCGAAGCGGTCACGCTCCGCGAACGCAAGGGTTATAAGGTTTTTACATTCTGTTACATAGTTGACTTTATTTGTGCCTACCTACTTAAGTGTCTAGTATGGAAAATTATTTTGAAAGGAGAAGAGAGGACTAAAGTCCTCACTACGAACCTTTTTCACTCCACGACTTTGACGGTGGATGGTGAGACTGTAACTTTGACGGGCATGGTTTTACTAAAGGTTAAACCCTGGTCTTCTTTATCAATGAAAATTGTGTCCCCAGAGATAAAGGTATTTTCTAATAACTTGGTGGCCAGGGGGTTCTCTACTTCTCTTTGAATTGCCCGTTTGAGGGGTCTGGCACCATAAACTGGGTCGTAGCCAGATTCTACTAGGTAATCACAGGCGGCTGCGGAGATCTCAAAGGAGATTTTTTGCTCGCGCAAGAGATTTTCTACCCGTTTTAGTTGAATGCGGATGATATGGCGCATTTCTGAACGACTGAGGGCATGGAAGAGAATGATATCATCGACGCGGTTGAGAAATTCGGGGCGGAAGTGCGATCGCAGGGCATCTGTTACCCTGGTTTGCATTATTTCATACTTGGTGTCATCACCTGAAAGGTCTAGAATATATTCGCTGCCGATGTTACTGGTCATGACTATGACGGTGTTGCGAAAGTCTACGGTTCTCCCTTGAGAATCAGTAATTCTACCGTCATCTAGCACTTGTAGTAAAATATTAAACACATCTGGGTGAGCTTTCTCTACTTCATCTAGTAGCACTACCGAATAGGGGTGACGGCGCACGGCTTCGGAAAGTTGACCGCCTTCTTCATAACCGACATATCCTGGAGGCGCACCCACTAACCGGGAAACTGAGTGTTTTTCCATGTACTCGGACATATCCAAGCGTACCAGGGCATCATCGGAATCAAAGAGGAACTGAGCTAAAGCACGGGCAAGTTCGGTTTTACCAACGCCTGTGGGCCCCATGAATAAAAAGGAACCAATGGGACGACCGGGATCTTTCATCCCTGCACGGGCGCGACGAATTGCTGCTGATACGGCTGATACTGCTTCTTCTTGCCCGATAACGCGTTGATGTAAATGGTTTTCGAGTTGCAGTAATTTTTGCCGTTCTGATGCCAAAAGACGATTCACAGGTATACCAGTCCATTTGGCGACGATTTCGGCAATGTCGGACTCTGTGACTTGTTCTCTGAGTAATGTCGAACCTTGGCTTTGAATTTCTAACAGTTGCGCTTCTTTAGCTTCCCGATCGCGCTGCACTCCTTCCAATTTGCCATACTTCAATTGGGCAGCTTTATTTAAATCATAAGCCCGTTCTGCTTGCTCAATTTGCACCCGCAAAGCGTCTTCTTCTTTCTTTAAGGTGCTGATAGCTTCTAATATCTGTTTTTCACCTTGCCATTGTTCGTTAAATTGCTGCTGTTTTACCGTCAAGTCCGCAATTTCTTGTTCAATGCGCTCAAAACGCTCCCTAGCTGGGGCAGTTTCCTTTTCTTCTCCCGCCAATGATAGCTTTTCCATCTCTAGCTGCATCAAGCGGCGGTCAATGGTTTCCAATTCTGAGGGTTTGGAGGTAATCTCCATTTTCAACTGGGCGGCGGCTTCATCTACCAAGTCTATGGCTTTATCTGGCAAGAAGCGATCGCTAATATAACGAGATGACAAAGTTGCTGCTGCTACCAGGGCTGAGTCAGAGATTTTGACGTTGTGGTGAACTTCGTAGCGTTCTTTTAACCCCCGTAAAATGGAAATGGTATTTTCTACACTGGGTTGATCCACAAATACTTGCTGGAAACGCCTTTCTAAGGCTGCATCTTTTTCAATGTGTTTGCGGTACTCATCTAGGGTAGTAGCACCAATACACCGCAATTCGCCCCGCGCCAGCATAGGTTTTAGTAAATTCCCGGCATCCATTGCCCCTTGTTGATTGGAACCAGTACCCACAACTGTGTGCAGTTCATCAATAAACAAGACAATTTGACCGTTAGATTCAGTTACTTCTTTGAGTACAGTTTTTAAACGGTCTTCAAATTCACCCCTATATTTCGCCCCAGCAATCAAACTGCCGATATCTAAAGAAATCAACTGGCGATTTTTCAGAGATTCTGGCACATCACCATTTACCATCCGCTGCGCCAAAGCTTCGGCGATGGCAGTTTTACCCACCCCAGGTTCACCAATTAACACTGGGTTATTTTTACTCCGGCGTGACAATACCTGAATTACCCGGCGAATTTCGTCATCTCGACCAATTACTGGGTCTAACTTACCAGCCTTAGCTTGTTCCGTTAAATCCCGCCCGAATTTTTGCAAAGCTTCATAGCGAGACTCTGGATTTTGATCTGTCACTTTTTGGCTACCGCGAATACTTTTAATACTGGCCTCTAACTTAGCGCCATCAGCGTTAAAACCTTTGATTATTCGCCTACCGATGCGTTCATCATCGGCAAAAGCCAAAAGGATATGTTCCACTGAGATGTAGGCATCTTGCATCCTCACCCTAACTTCTTCGGCGCGGTCTAGCAATGTGTCTAAACTGCGACTGAGGTAGAGTTGGTCACTTTTACCGACTTTCGGTTGACGCTGGGTAAAAGCTTCTAACTGCTGTTGCAAGCGAATAGGATCAACTTCAGCGCGGGCGAGAATGCGGATGGCTATACTTGTAGGTTCTTCTAAAAGAGCAATAATTAAATGTTCAACATCTAGTTGCTGTTGTTGATATGCACGAACTATATCCTGAGATTTAACAATTCCTTCCCAGGCTTTATCAGTAAATTTATTGGGATCTGTAGGCTGCATCTTTAAGGATTTTAGATTTGGGATTTTTCAGGAATTTGCCGGGATAATTTCCCTGACAGCAATTTTTTCAATTTTATGGATGTGAGATTTTGGGTAAAGAACTGGGGAATGACGTAGAGGTATCAGACGCTCTCGCGGCGTCCCCTATCATTAGCCTAGGATGAAAACATAGTTTAGTCATCCTTGATCATTTTTCCACTAACCATTCCCCAAATAGTTATCCAAACGTTAACAGTGTTTATCCGCGTGTATTTGCGGTTACAGATGAGAAGATTAATTGTCCTGACCTATTTCCAATTTAAAACGAAAATATCCAGATGAGCGAACTTTGCCAAATTGAGAGGCTAGAGATTAGAGAAAATGTTTTTCCTGTTTAGGGGATTTTCCCATGATTAGATGATTGGGAAATTGCTGGCGTGCGATCGCATACTATACTACTCAACCTTCATCAAGCCCCTATGGGGCGGGAACAGGTAAATAAGTTTTTCTATTCTTCGTTCCCTGTTCCCTTTCATTTTTATTTATTCACCAATTGTTCTGGTGATTCCTGTTTAACTGTTGACCCTTGAGTACCCACTTGAATAAGTTCAACTTTATATCCATCTGGGTCTTCCACAAAGGCAATTACTGTGGAACCGTGTTTCATTGGACCTGGCTCCCGTGTCACCTTACCACCGCGATGTTTAATTTCCTCACAAGTGGCATAAATATCATCGACACCCAGGGCAATGTGACCGTAAGCATTACCCAAATCGTATTTTTCCACACCCCAGTTATAAGTTAGTTCTATGACAGAATTGTCGCTTTCATCGCCGTAGCCAATAAAAGCCAAGGTAAACTCTCCACCTGGATAATCTTTTTTCCGCAGTAATTTCATTCCCAGGAGATCGCAGTAAAATTTCAAAGACTCTTCCAGGTTACCTACCCGCAGCATTGTGTGTAGTAAGCGCATAATTATTTCCTGATTTGTTCTCTCTTACTGATTTTAATAGGGACTGGGGGGGAAGAGGCAGGGAGCAGGGGAGCAGGGGGGAGAAGAGGCAGGGGAAGAATTTACATTTTTATGTGTTCTACTCCTCTGTTTTACAGAAAGTTGACCTCATCAGTGGAAATCTTGTTTAATCTCAGGCTACATAGTCACTTAACCGCCTATGCTAACGATTGGGGTAAGCGACTGGAATGTATGCCATCAACGTTAGGAATGCACTCTTGCAAAAGACACAAAGGACAAAAAACAAATGAGTAACTACTTAGATACTGCCATTGAGGCGATTGTTGCCCGCGAAATTCTTGACTCGCGCGGCAGACCAACAGTGGAAGCCGAAGTGCATTTAGCTAACGGTACTGTGGGTTTAGCACAGGTTCCCAGTGGTGCATCTACAGGTACTTTTGAGGCGCATGAACTCCGGGATGGTGATAAAGGCCGTTATGGGGGTAAAGGGGTTCTCAAGGCGGTGCAAAACGTGAATGAGTCACTTGCCCCGAAGTTATTAGACTTGGATGTCCTCAACCAAGAACTATTAGACCGGACAATGATTGCTGTGGATGGTTCGGCGAATAAATCCAATTTGGGTGCAAATGCCATCTTGGCGGTTTCCTTAGCAGCAGCTAAAGCCGGTGCTGAATCTTTGAATATTCCCCTGTATCGCTATTTGGGTGGCCCGTTAGCGAATTTGTTACCTGTACCGTTGATGAATGTAATTAACGGTGGCGCTCACGCAGCCAACAACGTGGATTTCCAAGAGTTTATGATTGTCCCTATTGGCGCTCCTTCTTTTAAAGAAGCGTTGCGCTGGGGTGCAGAAGTATTTGCTACCTTGAGCAAGGTGTTGGATGAAAAGGGATTATTAACTGGTGTGGGCGATGAAGGCGGTTTTGCCCCTAACCTAGAGTCCAATCAGGTGGCGTTGGAATTACTCGTAGCTGCCATTAAGCAAGCTGGTTACAAGCCAGGAGAACAAGTAGCTTTGGCCCTGGATGTGGCTGCGAGTGAATTTTACAAGAATGGGCAGTATGTCTATGATGGTAAACCCCACGCCCCTGCGGAATTTATTGATTACCTGGGTCAATTAGTTGACCAATACCCCATTGTCTCCATTGAAGATGGGTTACATGAGGAAGATTGGCAAAGTTGGCAATTACTTACGCAAAAGTTCGGCTCCCGTGTACAGTTGGTGGGAGATGATTTGTTTGTGACCAATGCTACCCGCTTGCAAAAAGGCATCGAGCAAAAAGCCGGTAACTCAATTTTGATTAAACTCAATCAAATTGGTTCACTCACCGAAACTTTAGAAACCATTGACTTAGCCACCCGCAATGGTTTCCGGTCAGTAATTAGCCATCGTTCTGGGGAAACCGAAGACACCACCATCGCTGATTTAGCCGTAGCCACCCGCGCCGGTCAAATCAAAACAGGTTCCCTCTGTCGCAGCGAAAGAGTAGCGAAATACAACCGCTTGCTACGCATTGAGGATGAATTAGGCGATCGCGCCGTTTATGCTGGTGTTGTAGGTTTAGGGCCTAAGTAGGGGCAGGGGGGATAAGGGGACAAGGGGACAAGGTGAGACCAGCGCGGTCTTGGGGGTTTCCCCCATGAGCGACTGGCGAACCCAAAGGGGGATTACTTTAAAACTAGCCTCTAGCCTCTAGCCTCTAGCCCCTAGCCTCTAGGGATAAAATCCCAACTGGGGCAACCCCAAGGTTTCCTCCCAACCCATCATTAGGTTTAAACATTGAATTGCTTGACCCGCCTGTCCTTTGATTAGGTTGTCGATAACTGACATCACAATCACTCGGCCAGTGCGCGGGTCAACTTCTACACCGATGTAACAAAGGTTGCTGCCACAAGCCCACTTGGTTTGGGGATAAACGCCACTTTCGCATACTTTTACCCAGGGGGCATTGCGATAAAAGGCTGTGTAAATTGTCGTTAAGTCATCTCGCACTAGTCCGGGATCGCGGAGTGTGGCATATACTGTAGCCAAAATCCCGCGCACCATTGGGATGAGGTGTGGTGTAAATTGCACTGTGACTTCGTGACCGGCTAAATCACTACAAATATGCTCAATTTCCGGGGTATGGCGGTGACGAGCGACACCATAAGCTCCTAATGAGTTATCTGCTTCGGCTAATAACAAGTTAATTTTGCCTTGCCGTCCGCCGCCGGATGTGCCAGACTTGGCATCGATAATGGCGGTTTCGGGGACGATTAAGCCTTGCTTTAAAAGTGGTGAAAGTGCTAACAGGCTGGCAGTGGGGTAGCAACCAGGACAGCCAACTAACTGGGCTTCGGCAATGCGATCACGATAAAGTTCTGGTAAACCATATACTGCTGTGGCGGCAGTTGTCTGATCGCTTCTTTGGGTGCCATACCAATTGGTGTAAGTTACCAAATCACTAAATCGATAGTCTGCACTCAAATCTAAGACTTTACAGCCTTTTTCTAATAATTTCGGGGCAATTTGGCAAGCCAGACCATTTGGTAGAGACAGAAATACTACTTCACAGCGGTGAGCAATAACCTCTGGCTCTACTGCCTCGATGGGCAAATTAACTAAATGAGCCAGATGAGGGTAGAGGTCTGCAAAGGATTTTCCTGCACTGCTCTCACCCCCTAAATACACTAGTTCGAGTTCTGGATGCTCCATCAGTAATCTTACTAGTTGCACCCCGCCATAGCCTGACGCGCCAACAATCCCAACTGGTACGCGTCTCAAATTACCCATGATGATGAAATCCTTATCCGCTTTTGGTTAATCTTAATGTTGTCTGTTATGAAGAATATACCGAAAACCCCGGAAGCTCAGGCAGTAAGCTGATGTTCACTGTTGTTTATACCGGAGAGTGTCAATGTTAGTCTACTTCTATGCTGCATAAACGAGCTACAATCTAAAAGAAGAAATTGTTAAAAAAGTTTACTTTCTGGCAGCTGGAAATTCTCTGTGTCAAACCCTAAGCCTACGCGGCAGTCTCACTCTACTCCCTTCAATGGGGAAGACACCCCCACGGGTGTGGCTCCTCAAGCAGGGGAAAACACTGATACATCTGTCTCTTCAACTCCGTCTTTTGAATTTGATTCTATTGATGCTGCTTTGGCAGACTTAAAAGCAGGTCGCGTCATTGTGGTAGTAGATGATGAAAATCGAGAAAATGAAGGTGATTTAATCTGTGCTGCCCAATTTGCGACACCGGATATGATTAATTTCATGGCGGTGGAAGCAAGAGGGTTAATTTGTTTAGCGATGACAGGCGATCGCTTGGATGAATTAGACTTGCCTTTAATGGTGACGAATCTCACAGATACTAACCAAACAGCTTTTACTGTCAGTATTGACGCTGGCCCTGAATTGGGTGTTTCTACTGGCATTTCCGCCGAAGACCGCGCCCGCACGATTCAAGTTACCCTCAATCCAGCAACAAAACCTACAGATTTACGTCGTCCTGGTCATATTTTCCCGATTCGTGCCAAATTGGGCGGTGTACTCAAACGCGCCGGACATACAGAAGCGGCTGTTGATTTATCTCGATTAGCAGGGCTATATCCAGCCGGGGTAATTTGTGAAATTCAAAACCCTAATGGTTCAATGGCGCGGTTGCCCCAGTTAATAGAATATGCTCAACATCACAATCTCAAAATTATCAGTATTGCCGATTTAATTAGTTATCGCCTACAGCATGATCGCTTGGTATATCGTGAAGTAGTCACCAAGCTACCTAGTCAGTTCGGTCTGTTTGATATTTATGCCTATCGCCATACTCTGGATAATACAGAACACGTTGCTATTGTCAAGGGTGATCCGGCTAATTTTAAAGATGAGCCTGTGATGGTGCGGATGCACTCGGAATGTTTAACTGGTGACGCTTTGGGTTCATTACGCTGCGACTGTCGAATGCAGCTACAAGCAGCATTAAAAATGATTGAAGCGGCTGGTCAAGGGGTCGTAGTTTATCTGCGTCAAGAAGGGCGGGGAATCGGCTTAATTAATAAACTCAAAGCCTATTCTTTACAGGATATGGGACTGGATACAGTCGAAGCCAACGAGCGTTTAGGATTTCCGGCGGACTTGCGTGATTATGGTATGGGAGCGCAAATGCTCATGGATTTGGGTGTGCAAAAGATTCGCCTGATTACTAATAATCCGCGTAAAATTGCTGGACTCAAGGGTTACGGCTTGGAAGTCGTTGACCGCTTACCGTTGTTGATTGAAGCTAACGACTACAATTCCTATTATTTGGCAACCAAAGCCCAAAAGCTGGGTCATATGCTGTTACAGACTTACTTAGTGACAGTAGCAATTAACTGGCAAGATGACCCGGAATTAGTCACTCAGCGCTATGAACGCTTAGATAAATTACGGCATTTAGCCAAAAATAATCATTTATTATTACAAGAAGAAGCTCGTCCGTTAGGGTTGGCATTGTTTGCTCAAACATCTTTAACAGTACACTTGGGTTTTGATCAAGCAAATGTGGCTGATAGTGATTGGTATCAGCAAAATGGTCATCCTTACTTGCAAGCAATTTTCCATATTTTAGATCATCTGACAAGTTTGTCCTATGTCGAGAAGTTAGAATTTCTGATTTCTCCTGGTAGCGATCCTTTAAGTAACTTGCAAGTTAACCTAGATAGGCAGACTTTTTCTATGGATACTCTACCTTCGACGATATGCGATCGCTTGGAAACTCAGCAGATTTATAGTTTTACTAGAGGCTAGAAAATTTGGGATTTGTGTTACCGAAGCAGACGCAGAACAAGTTATTTTAATTTGCAATCTCATCCAAATCCAAATTCAAAATTGTTCGACTTTTAATTATTGGCTTGATAACTGGGGGTTACCTGACGATAAGTATGCAGTAAGCGCAAAAACTTTTCCCCATCAAAACTTACAGGGTCGATTTTTTGACCGGAACGGTCTACGGCTCTATGGGTAGTGATGCGATAGTCTGGAACTTGACTTTGAGCAATTAACCAAGCCAAAGAGTTATATTGAGCCTCTGTATAACCACTATGAGATGTAAGGAAATTGTTTCCCCGTCCGTCTGGTGGTGTTTCTAACGAAACATGATAAGCAAAATTATTGACAGACGAAGCTAAATTAGGATTAGTTGTCACAGTTTCCACACCGTTGGGACTTTCAAACACTGAGTTAGCTGCTCCATAAGCTCGCTTATCTGGAGGGACTAAATAAACCACAGTTCCATCTAGTTTGATTAAGGCGTGATAACTTGCTTGTACACTTTCATCTTCATTGGGTGTCTGAAAGAAATTAATCACACTGGAAGCAGCCGCCGCCGTTTCGTGGAGAACAACAATTGCTTGATTGTTCACAGATAAATTATTCGCATCTCGCGTGTAGCGTTCGCCATAATTGCTGGGGTGTACCGAGGCCATTTCATATCGAGGGGTGTACCTAGCAAAAGCTTCAGTAGTTTGGTATCTTCCCGTCTGTTGATTGGTTTTAGCTGAAGATTGCTGCAAATCTTGGGGAAATTTATTCTCTTGGTTTTCAGTTGATTGTAATTTGGCTTGTGGATATTGACTCCAGTCTGTAGTGATATCTGATCTGTCTGCCTGGGAATTTATTGTATTACTTTGTGTGACTCTTCCCCACCATAACGCCGTAATCACAGCGACAAACATCAGGGAAATAAGTAGTACTCTAGTTGCCCAATCTGTAAACCTCATTTTGGTAATTTATAATTAATTTTGATAATTTAGGCTCTATTATTGCTACTACGAATAATCCAATAACTAATTGCTAAAGCTAAAATTGCCACTCCTAGTCCAATGATATCAATACCTCTGACTTTTTCCAAATCAAGAATAATAATTTTCCGGGCAACCGCAATTAAGGAAGTAACAATTACTAATTCAACTTGAACTACGTGTTTACGGAGATAGGCTGTGATATTTTCTAATATTTCTAAGGCAATTAAAATATTTAAAAATAATCCAAAAATTGTAAATAACACTTGATTAAAATTGCCATATTTACGAGTAAATAATTCATTAATCAGATAAATTCCTAGATCAAAAATGGCGGCCACAATTACCACTACCATTGCCAGGGATAAGATTTTAGAGACAAGCACTTCGATATTTTCTATCATGTGCATAAAATTTTCGTCTCTAGCTAGATTCTTAATCTTTCTAAATAGTTGCCTCATATAAGTTATTTGGTATTAACTGTAAATATAGACAGGGAATCACCAGGAATGCAATCAGTGTATAGGCACATAATCCGAAAATAATCGCCATACACAAGGGAAACCATATGGGTTCACTAATTGCTAAGGATTTTTCAAATATTTCATCATTCTTGATTTATGGCGAACTCAGGTATTCTATATTATTTGAGTGCTTCAGACTCAATTTGAGTCAATTTTTTCTATTTTTTGCTCAAAAAGGCTCACAACTTCCAGTCTGTGGCTATATGAATAAAGCCCACATGGGTGGGCTACAAGATTTGGTAACTTATGCGAGATGATAAATGATTTAATCTACAACAGAGTAATGTGAGCCTTGTGTTTCATATTGTCCCATGAGTAAATCTACATTAACTGGGAATAACTGTAGCGCACAAGCTTTTAATTCTGGTTTTAAAGAATCAGGACATTCGGAATGTGTCACGGCGTTAGCTTCAGTATGATCTGCCCGAAGTGACCAAGAGTGCATAAAGACAAACACTGTACCAGGTGCGATAAGCCTAACGGCATAGCTTCGCTTACCGCGCAGCGTGCGGTTTACGCGATCGCCTTTGTAATTTTAGCAGGAAACTTGGCTTGCCCCCGACGCGATCGCCTTATGCATTCTCCATTTATAAAACTCGTGAAAAAATATCTAAAGGCATCAGTGCATTATGATAAAGCAAGCAGCGATAAATTCTCATCTTTATAAAACAATTTAATCGTGTCAAAATTCTGACGCAGCAAATTTTCAACTTGCGATGTCGAACAGTTTCCAAGGCGAAGCCAAATAACTTTCGGTGGATTTCCAAATACTAAGCTCAGGTCGTGTATGTCAACGTCTTTCGAGACAATCATCAAATCATTGTCTTTTGCATAATCCCAAACGATTGGATCGATCGTTGCTTTCATTCCTACATCTCGGACGTGAAGTGAGTGTGGGAAAATATCACTTAAACGATTCGGCAACTTGGGCGATAAGTTTTCATCAAAAAGTAATTTCATGAGGATAATGGAGCGGTCATAAATCGCCGTTCACGATCAGCAGCATAAGCAATGCAGGCTTTTAAATCTTCTCGCGTCAGATCAGGAAAATCGTCAAGAATTTCTGCTTCGGTCATCTCGGAAGCTAGGTACTCAAGCACTTCATAAACCGTAATTCGCAAGCCACGGACGCAAGGCTTACCACCGCGTTTATTAGGTTCGATCGTGATGTGGTTTCGGTAGTCCATAGATTATCCTCAAAAATAAAAATAAATTTATTGGAATATTAGCCCCATTCGCTCCCTGCATCCCACAAATTTTGTATTTCCTGTCTATAAAAATCATACCAGTATCCATAATTTGTCCGTACGGCATAGCTAGAGCCTCCGGCACGCTACCGCTAATTGGTTATCAATAATACCCAAAGTAGGCGCATCACGGGGATGAATTTCCATAAAAGGTTCCGGGTGCATGTTGCGGATTTTCTCAATGCGATCAGTGCATGTTTGTGTATGCGAATGACCGTAAAGTTGCCCAGTAGCCAATACAAAAGAAAAATCAGGATCAGGTGGTTCGTCCAACCCTTTGGAACGGCTAAAGTGAGGAGCGACAAGTAAGTAACCTTTGCATCTCCAATCCATATCTTTTGTCAGTCCGCTCCAAGCGGGTTGTTAAACCTTGCCTCACTAGTCGCTTCCAACGGGGATTTCATCTTTATTGCTATCCACCTTGCTTGGAACGGATTTCAAATTCAGAACGCGCACGTGAGCAATATCCTGTTTTGGGATATCCCAACATGGGATATTACACTTTCTTCCATTGAAGGAGGAAAGCATGACTTCATCCATATTCACGGAACAGTATGGGCGTTTCCGGGAGTTACTTGTACAGTACCGCCAAATACGAGCCATCACACAAGCACAACTCGCAGACGTTCTAAATCGTCCGCAATCTTTTGTTTCCAAATATGAGAGTGGTGAGCGTAGGCTCGATCTTATCGAGTTTTTGGAAATTTCAATAGCTCTCCAGTTTGATCCCTGTGAGCTGATAAGAACAATTCTTAGTGAAACATTGCCTGAACCAACCATTATGGATGAGTGGAAAGTAACTGCTGATGAAATGACAATTCTGTTGCAAGAGAAACCAAGTCTCAGGGGTATGCTTTTTGGCTATGTAGCAGAATTAAAATTAAGAGAGTTAATTTCTGCTTTCCCTGGGATAGGGTCAATGAAGAAGTTTGATGATCATGATAGAAAGAAAAAGGGCGATTTACATATCATTTACCATCATCGAGTTTTTAGCGTTGAATCCAAATCTCTGCAAACAAGTCAGATTAAATTTGATGAAAAAACTCAACTTTGGTCTGGCAAAGCTCAAGTAGACGCTAGTGATAGCAGAATTGTAACTCTTCCAAGTGGTAAACAATTGAAAACGACACTCCTACTACGAGGAGAATTTGACATCTTAGCTGTTAACTGTTACGAGTTCAATAAAACTTGGCAGTTCCAGTTATTAATGACAATATTTAATGTGAGTTACAAGACAATATATAACTGGATAAATCGTTGGGAATTATCGGGAATGGTAGGGCTGTATAATAAACCAGGAAGAGGTAGAAAACGAATATTTAAGCCGGAACAAGAAGCAGAAATTAGAGAGTGGGCTAAACAAGAACCAAGACAATTAAAAAAGACGCTACAAAAAATTAAATCAGAATGGAATATTGAAGTTAGTACTGAAACCATTAAAAGAATATTGAAAAATTTTTATATGAGTTGGCATAGAATTCGACGAGATGTTGGAGGAGAGCCAGACCCTTTAGAATACAAGGAAAAATCAGCACAGTTAACAGAGTTTAAACGATTAGAAGATGAAGGTAAAATTAACTTATATTACTTAGATGAAACCGGATTCTGTCTGATTCCTTCTGTTCCTTATGGATGGCAAGATATCGGAGAATACTTAACTATTAATAGTCGCCGTAGTTCGCGCTTAAATGTTTTAGGAATCATGAGTCGAAATAATCACTTAGAAACTTATGTTTCAACTCAAAGTATTAATTCGGATGTCATTATTGCTTGCATTGATACCTTCTTTGCTCAGGTAGATAAACCTACCGTGATTGTTGTTGATCAATCCTCTATTCATACCAGTGGTATGATTCTTGACAAAATTGAAGAATGGTCAGAACGTGGTATTACCATCTTCCAATTACCCTCTTATTCACCTGAATTAAATTTGATTGAAATTTTGTGGCGGTTCATTAAGTATCAATGGATTGAAATTGATGCTTACAAAAATTGGCAAATTTTTGTAGAATCTGTGGAAAAAATTCTTCGAGAATTTGGTAAAAACTATGTAATTAATTTTGTTTAGCTACTTACTCGTAGTACATGCATGAAGCGCTCTGGTAAGGCATGAGCAGTCGGTTGTGGCTCTTGCAGCAATTCTGACAGCCTTTCTTGAGTCCAACACCATCGAGTTGAACCATCATGAACAAAATCCAAGTCGCATTCTTCAAAAAACTGAGTGATATAACTGCTAGAGCGATATGGGAAATATTGGACATCGCCTATTATCATTTCCGCTATCGCACGTAAGTTTCTGTTCTTGAATTTCATGTCAGTGGTATCGGTCAGAATACGCTGCGTTTGTCAAACTCACCCTCAATTTAAGCAAAACCTATCATTAATGGGCAACTTTTAAAGACTAATCACCAGTTATTGATATGGGTTATGGCACACGAAAACATCCGGCCTTTGGCTTGGCAATTTACTCGACAACAGAGTAATTAGAGAATTGTGTTTCCTGTTTTTCCACTAATAATGTATTTACAGGAACCAGCTGCACTGCACAAGCTTTTAATTCTGGTTGTAGGGAATCAGGACAAGCTTCAGGATGAGTGAGGGCGTTAGCTTCAGCATTATCCGCCCAAAGTGCGCCCCAGTGCATGGGGACAAATACTGTACCAGGTGCGATCGCTCTCGTAATTTTAGCAGGAAACTTGGCTTGACCCCGACGCGATCGCACTTCCACTAATTGGTTATCAATAATACCTAACCCAGCCGCATCACGGGGATGAATTTCGATAAAAGGTTCCGGGTGCATTTTGCGGATTTTCTCAATGCGACCAGTGCGTGTCTGTGTATGCCAATGTCCGTAAAGTCGCCCAGTAGTCAGGACAAACGGAAAATCAGGATCAGGTGGTTCAGCTAAACCCTTAGAATAATAAGCCCCAAATCGCGCCCGTCCGTCAGGGGTATGAAAACGCAAATCTGTATATAGGCGTTTGGAGGGAGTAGGGGATTCTCCACTCCCCAGTTGAGAATGAGGCCATTGAGTTGGCCCTTGAATCTGCAATTGTTCATGACTGATACCAGTCATTTCACAGGGGCGATCGCTCGTTAATTGCACGAACTCTGCATAAACTTGAGATGAGTTGGTAAAGGCAAATTCTTTTTCAAAACCTAATCTGCGTCCTACTTCGGCAAAAATTTCCCAATCGGCTTTTGCTTCCCTGGGTGGTTGGCGGAATGCTTGACACAAGGTGACTGTTCTTTCGGAATTGGTCATTACGCCTGTTTTTTCACCCCATTGGGCAGCCGGTAAGAGAACATGGGCGTATGCAGAGGTTTCTGTGGGGTAATATGCGTCTTGGTAAATTGTCAAAGGCGATCGCAACAATGCTTTTTTCGTTCTTTCTAAATCTGGCATACTCACAGCCGGATTTGTGGCTGCAATCCAAAGTAAACCCACAGCGTCATTTTCCAACCCGGTAATCATATCCCACGCTGTTAAACCGGGATGTGGTGACATTTGTCCTCTTGGTAATCCCCAAAAATCCTCCACTTCAGCGCGGTGTTGGGGATTTTTCACTAAACGATAACCAGGTAATAAATGTGATAATCCCCCGGCTTCTCTACCTCCCATTGCATTGGGTTGACCTGTGAGGGAGAATGGCCCTGCACCCGGTTTGCCAATTTGTGCAGTCATCAAATGCAGATTAATAATACTTCTAACCTTGGCTGTACCTTCACTGGACTGATTCACACCCATTGACCATAAAGACAGCACTCGTTGAGATTCACCCCAGTACTTAGCGGCTGTTTCTAAATCTGCAATACTGATTCCACATTGATTAGCTACGACTTCCGGGGAATAATGACGAATTACTTCTGCATATTCAGAAAAATTACTAGTGCAATCATCAATGAAACCCACATCAATGAGTTGCCAACGCATCAATAAATGAGCAATACCATTAAATAAATCAATATCTGTACCAGGACGAATAGCTAAATGTAAATCGGCTGCTTCTGCGGTGGGTGTCCGCCGGGGATCAACCACAACCATTTTAACTTTACGATTTTTTTTATGATGTTTCGCTAATCTATTAAAAACAATTGGGTGACATTCTGCTGTATTCGTCCCAATCAAAAATGCACAATCTGTGATTTCTAAATCTTCATAACAGCAGGGAGGGCCATCAGCACCAAAGCTTTGAATGTACCCAGCCACAGCACTAGACATACATAACCGGGAATTGGCATCAAAATTATTAGTACCCAAACAACCTTTGAGTAATTTTTGGGCTAAATAATAATCTTCAGTTTGAAATTGACCAGACCCATACATACAAATAGCCTCTGGCCCTTGTGTATGGCGGACTGTTTGGATGCGCTGGGTAATTAAATCAAAAGCTTCATCCCAACTCACACGGCGAAACTCTTGATCTAAAGAGTCTCGCACCATTGGGTAATGTAATCTATTTTTATCCAAAGATTCTGCGATCGTTGCACCCTTAACACACACCATTCCCTGACTTGATGGGTGGGCTTTATCACCCCGTACCCGCCAAATCGGATTTCCTTGACTATCTCGATTAGTAGGTTTTGCAGGTTGCGCTGGCGGTGAAACTTCCAATCCACAGCCAACACCACAGTAGGGACATAGGGTTTTGGTAAATTCACTCATAGGGATTAGGGAGTAGGGAGTAGGGAGTGGGGAGTAGGGATTAGGGATAAGGATTAGGGATTGGGACTGGGAATTAGAAAGAAGAAAAACAAGAATATTTCCCCCCTGCCCCCTGCTGCCTGCTCCCCTGCTTCTTCCTCATCTCTCCCTAACTGGAAACTGTTCTGGTGCTATATCTGGAGCTAAATCTGGTGCTTCGCCTTCGTGGTGTTCGGCAAATGAGCCTTTGGGTTCTTTGAGTAAGAAGGCACATAGGAAGGTGACAATTAAGGCGGTGACACCAAGGGTTTGGAAGAAGATGCGATTACCAATGTCGCCGACTGGTAGTAAACTATACATTGTGAGATAGGCGACTGCACCGACGTTACCGTAAGCACCAACGTTACCAGCAATCTGTCCGGTAATGCGCCGCTTGACTAAGGGGACGATCGCATAAGTGGAACCTTCACCTGCTTGGACGAAAAATGAACAAGTCATTGTCAGTATTATTGCTATGGGTAGCCACCAATTACTACTTACACCACTCATGACTAAATAAGCAATACCCATACCACCTGTGAGTACTGTCATTGTCCATTTGCGACTACCGACTGTATCGGACACCCAACCGCCACCAGGACGGGCAACTAAGTTCATGAAGGCGAAGCTTGCAGCAATCATGCCAGCTAAAACTTTGCTGAGGCTGAAGGTTGATTCAAAAAATGCCGGTAGCATGGAAACTACTGCTAGTTCTGAACCAAAGTTGACGAAGTAAGTTAATTCTAAGATTGCTACTTGGGAAAATTCATAACGGTCTTGGGGAGCATAATTTTTTTTCCCGGTCATTAAATATTGGTTGACATACCAGCATTTATATGCTTGGAATGCATACAAACCAATTAATAACAAGTAGACGATGAATAATTGAGTTTGATTGAGTAAACCAATTTGAGCGATGCGCCAAGCTAGTACGCCTAAGATGCCAACCAAGGGAATATTACTCAACATCAACAGCCAAAAGCTTCTTTTAGTGGTGACTTCTATACCACCATGACGGGCAGGTCGCTGATAAACTTTGCCGGAGGGTGTATCTTGAACGCTAAAGAAATAAATCGCTCCGTAGATGGCGGCGATGATACCAGTTAAAGCGATCGCAAGTCGCCAGTTAATTTGTCCGGCTGTAAAAATTGCGGCTGCTGTGGCGACTGTCGGGAGAGTGAAGGCTGCGGCGGCTGAACCAAAGTTTCCCCAACCACCATAAATTCCTTCAGCAATACCAATTTCTTTGGGGGGGAACCATTCAGCAACCATGCGGATACCAATCACGAAACCAGCACCGACGATACTTAAAGCAAGGCGGCTGATGACTAATTGACTGAAGTTTTGGGCGAAGGCGAAGGCGAGACAGGGAATCGCTGCATACATGAGTAGCAGTGAATAGGTGACGCGTGGCCCGTATTTATCTAATACCATACCGATGATGATGCGGGCTGGTACGGTGAGGGCGACGTTACAAATAGCGATGGTTCTAACTTGGGCTACACTCAAGCCTAGTGCTTCTTGAATAGCAGTTTGAAATGGGGCAAAGTTAAACCACACTACAAATGAGAGGAAAAATGCAAACCACGTCAGATGTAGTATGCGGTAGCGACCGTTGAATGAGAGCAATCCTGAAAGCATTTAATATTCCTTTGTCAAAATTTGCAAACTACGAATTACGAATTACGAATTATTCTGCGTGGGCGCATCGGCGATAGAGGAAGTCTAGGGCGTAGTTCCGCAGGTTGTAGTATTCCGTGTCTTCCATGATTTGGCGGCGATCGCGGGGGCGGGAGAAAGGTATATTTAGGACTTCACCGATGTTGGCGGCTGGGCCGTTGGTCATCATGACGAGTCTGTCTGCTAAAAAGAGGGCTTCGTCAATGTCGTGAGTAATCATTAAAACGGTGACTTGATGGTCTTGCCAGATTTGTAGTAGTTCTTCTTGCAGTTCTTCTTTGGTGATTGCGTCTAATGCACCGAAGGGTTCATCTAAAATCAATACTTGGGGACGTATGGATAAAGCACGGGCGATCGCCACTCGTTGTTTCATCCCACCGGAAATCTGTCCGGGTTTTTTGTCTGCGGCTTCTGTTAGTCCTACCATTGCTAGGTGTTCTCTAGCGATCGCTCTTTTTTCGGCTTTGGTTTTGTGGGGAAATACTGAATCTATAGCTAGATAAACGTTGTCAAATACACTCAGCCACGGCAGCAAGCAATAATTTTGAAATACCATCATCCGGTCTGGACCGGGTTCAGTAATAGGTTTATCTTGCAATAGCACAACGCCATCGGTGGGGGTGTTGAAGCCGGAAATCATGTTGAGTAAGGTTGATTTGCCACAGCCTGAGTGACCAATAATGCAGACAAATTCACCTTCTTGAACTTTGAGATCAATGCCATCGATTACGGTGTAAGGGCCTTCAGCAGTTGGGTAAATTTTGCTGACACCTTCGATGACTAAAAAGTTATCTTCTTTTTGGAGTTTGTTTGTTTGGGTATTTTTGTTTACTAATTGCATGGTTTATTTTTTGGTGATAAGTAGTTTTTGATAAACGAATCGCCAAGTCCGCGCAGCGATGCCCGTAAGGGCTGTAGAACGCCAAGAAGAAGTTTTTATAAGTCTCTTTAACTCTCCCTCTGCGTCTTTGCGTCTTTGCGTGAGATTAAATCAACACTTCTTCAATGCGAATATTCCTTTTAATTTCCAAACTTTTCAAATACTCAATTGGTTCAGAAGAATTAAACACTTTCCCATCAAACAAATGAATAGGATCATCCCAGCCAATATCCAACAAACCCAAATCCCTCGCCGCCGCGCCAAAAACATCTGCACGACAAACTCGTTCAATTACTTCTACCCAATTTTTCGGAAATGGCACTAAATCCCAACGTGCTAATTGAGTTACCATCCACAGAATTTCTGTACGGTTAGGATAGTTAGTTTTATTCAAATAAAACTGGTTATATCCCGTAAGTTCTTGCGGTTCAGTACCGTCACCGCGATTATAAGGATCAATAAAACCAGGACGAACATATACCGGATTTACATCCAGATATTCAGGACGGCAAATTATCTCTAAAATTTCTTCGCGGTTGCGAAATTCATCGCAGTATTGGCAAGCTTCTAATAATGCTTTAACTAAAGCAAGATAAGTTTCTGGGTACTTCTGCGCCCAATCTTCCCGCACTCCGAGAACTTTTTTCGGCTGTCCTGACCAAATTTCTAAGGCGGTAGCAGCAACGAAACCAAAACCTTCATGTACGGCCATGTAGTTCCAAGGTTCACCTGCACAATAACCATCAATGTTACCGGCTTTGAGTTGAGAAGCCATTTCCATTGGGGGAATCACACTCAAGCTGATATCTTGATCAGGATTGATGCCGCCAGCCGCTAACCAATAACGTAGAATTAAGTTCTGCATGGATGTGGGATGACTGACTCCCAAGGTAAGAACTTGGTCAGGATATTCATTAATTACCGCTTTTAAGTCAGCTGGGTTTCTGACGCCTTGGTTGTATAATTTTTTGCTTAAGGTAATAGCGTTAGCGTTGCGAGAAAGATTTAAGGCATTAACTATACAAATCGGTGTTTTTCCACCAGCACCCAAAGTCATAGCTAAAGGCATTCCCGCTAACATTTGGGCTGCATCTAATTTACCTGTAGCCACACCTTTAGCGATTTCGTTCCAACTACCTGCACGGGTGAGGGTAATATTTTCTAACCCATACTTAGCAAAAAAGCCCATTTCTTTCGCCACGATTAACGGTGCAGCATCAGTTAAAGGCATAAAGCCAATATCTAGATTGACTTTTTCCAAACCGCTGCGTGATGTCACTAATGGCGCTGGAATCTGCTGTGCTTTGCGTTTCTTGGCTTGCTTTTGTTGATTGAGGAAGTAAATTATTTCATTCCGCAGATTGTAGTAACTGGGGTGTTTCACTACTTCCAAACGTTCACGGGGACGAGAAATAGGCACTTCCAGAATTTGACCGATGTGTGCTTCAGGCCCATTGGTTAGCATCACCACGCGATCGCTTAACAATAATGCCTCATCTACATCGTGTGTCACCATCACACAAGTCACGTTGTGTTCATTGCAGATTTTCATCAATTGAGCCTGCAAACTTCCCCGTGTCAAAGCATCCAACGCCCCAAACGGTTCATCTAATAACAACAACTTAGGACGAGTAGCCAAAGCGCGGGCGATCGCCACCCGTTGTTTCATCCCCCCAGACAACTCATGAGGACGTTTATTCGCCGCTAGGCGCAGTCCCACCATATCTATATGTTCTTCAACAATTCCCCGGCGCTGACCCTTTGGCTCATTTTTATACACCTCATCCACAGCCAAAGCAATGTTTTCCCGCACAGTCAACCAAGGAAGCAACGAGTAATTTTGAAACACCACCATCCGATCTGGACTAGGTTCTTTAATTTCCCGACCTTCTAAAGTCACACCACCAACACTGGCTTGATCTAAACCAGCGATGATATTCAACAAAGTTGACTTACCACAACCAGAATGTCCAATTAGAGAAACAAATTCCCCTTCTTTGATTTTTAATTCAATATTTTTCAGGGCGATATACTTGCCACCATTCGGCAAATAAAATACACGATCAACGTGATCAACCTCAACAAAAGTAACCATTAGTCATTAGTCCTTAGTCATTAGTGCAGAACTCACCCAAAATCTCTTTAAAACCCTCTTAACTTTGTGGACTTTGCGCCCTTTGCGGTTTGTTTAATTACTTCTGTTCCGCAACCACCTTATTAGCAATAAAAGCAACCAACTTATCAAGCACCAAACCAACTATCCCCACATATATAAGCGCCAGGATAATTTCACTCAAATTAGTATCTGTAGTTGTGTTATATGCATTCCAAATAAACGAACCAATACCCACACCACCAACCAACATTTCTGCCGCCACAATCGCCAACCAAGATAAACCAATGCCAATTCGTAACCCAGTAAATATGTAAGGTACTGTAGCCGGAAACACGATTTTCACAAAATATTTAAATCCTCTTAACCGCAAAACCCTAGCCACATTGACATAATCTTGGGGAATTTGTTGTACACCTACCGTGGTGTTAATAATAATCGGCCAAATAGAGGTGATGAAAATTACGAAAATAGCTGAAGGGTTCGCCTGTTGAAATGCTGCCAAAGAAATTGGTAACCATGCCAAAGGTGGTACTGTTCGTAATACTTGGAATAACGGATCTACGGCATTGTAGAGAAAACGATTAGCACCTACTAAAATCCCCACAACTATACCAACAATAGCTGCTAGAGAGAAGCCAATACCAACTCGTTCCAAGCTGCTAATTATTTGCCATCCTAAACCTTTATCACTTTCGCCATTATCAAAAAATGGATGAACAATAAAAGGATCAAAAGTGTCAGTAAAAGTTTTTATCGGCCCAGGTAACTGAAAATCTGGCAACAAACTTAGTAATTCCCAAATTACTAAAAAAACAGCTAATGCTACTAACGGGGGAACAATTTTTTTCTGAACAAACTTATAAATAGCTTTTTGCGGTTTTTTTCTACCAACACGACTCCCCACAATAGCTGTCATTTCTGATTTCTCCTGTTCAAATATTGGACTACGCAAGCAGTGATTACAGCCTAAATTTTCTTGATTTTCAAGTTATTCAAATATTCTTCTGGTTTTTCTGGGTCGAATTTGACACCATCAAAGAACGTCTCTACACCGCGAGAAGAACTGCTGGGAATTTGAGTATCAGGGACACCAATTGCTTTAGCTGCCTGTTTCCACAAGTCTTCTTTATTCACTTGGTCAACAATTTCTTTGACTTGAGTATTTTGTGGTAAATAGCCCCAGCGAATATTTTCAGTCAAGAACCAAATATCATGACTCTTATAAGGATATGAAGCGTTATCTGCCCAGAATTTCATCCGATATGCAAAGTTTTGTTCTGTGCGTCCGTCACCGTAATTAATATTACCTTTGGATCTTTCAACAATATCGGCAACTGCAACGTTAAAGTATTTACGTTCCGAGCAGATTTTGCACATTTCTTCTACATTTTCTGGCTGATCGCACCATTGTTGCGCTTCCAAAACTGCCATCAACATTGCTTTTGCCGCGTTGGGATTTTGGTTAACCCAATCTTGTCGCATGGCGAAGGCTTTTTCTGGATGGTCTTGCCATAACTGGCCTGTCACTAAGGCTGAATAACCGATGTTTTGGTTAACTAACTGCGCGTTCCAAGGTTCTCCCACACAGAAGGAATCAATAGTGTTGACTTTCATATTGGCCACCATTTGTGGTGGTGGTACGGGGGATAAAACTACATCTTGGTCAGGATTAATACCACCAGCCGCTAACCAGTAGCGCATCCATAAGTCGTGTGTACCGCCAGGAAAGGTCATCCCAAATTTCAGGGCGTTTTGCGCGGATTTGGCTTTAGATGCTGCTTCCTTCAGCGCTTTACTTTCTAACTGAACATTAAATTCTTTAAATTTATTAGCAACAGAAATTGCCTGGCCATTAGTATTTAATCGTGCCAAAATATACATAGGCACTATATTATTGATGGTCATCAGATAAGGCATGGGGCTGAGGATATGTGCGCCATCAATACCACCTCCTCCTGAACCAATTGCCAAGTTATCGCGGGTGACGGGCCAGGATGTTTGTTTGATTACCTCGACATCAGTCATGCCATATTTGGCAAAGAAGCCTTTTTCTTTAGCGATAATTAAAGGTGCAGAGTCGGTTAAGGCGATAAATCCTAACTTCGCTTGGGTTGTCTCTACTTGCGGTGCGTTAGCGGCTAAGGAGACATTAGTAGCAGTTGTACCTGATTGAGAATTATTTGTACAACCATGAGCTAAAAGAGAAGCTGCTGCTGCCCCACCTGCGGTGAAAATGAATTTTCTTCTAGGAAAGTTTGTCATTTGCTTAGTAGTGCTTGATGAATTAAAAAGAATGCGACAGGTGCAGTCCTGGTAGTTAGGTAGATTTGGATTTCGGGCGTTGCTGAATGAATGGTATAAACTCACGCAAAGGCACAAAGGCACAAAGAATTGGTAAGTTCAGCAGTGCGTGATTATGACTTAGATTGGTTTGGCGCCGAAGTGTTGAATGAGTAAGTCTCTTAATACTGGTTGTAGGTCTTCGCAAGGAATACCTTTTTGTACGCATTCGCCGAGATGTGCGTCTTTACCGACTTTGCCACCCATATAGATGTCTACGCCTTCTACAGCTTTGCCATTTTTACGGGCTTTGGTTCCCATCAAACCAATGTCTGCAACTTGGGGTTGTCCACAGGAGTTGGGACAACCAGTCCAATGAATGCGTACGGGTTGAGTTAGGGTTAACTCGCTTTCTAAGGCCTTCACCATTTCCAATGCGCGATTTTTGGTTTCAATGAGGGCAAAGTTGCAAAATTGTGCGCCTGTGCAAGATACTAGCGATCGCGTCAACACATGAGGATTAATCGAAAATCTCTGCAACAATGACTCTGTTAAAAATGTTGCTAACCTTGAGTCAGGAATATTCGGGATAATCACGTTTTGTTCGACTGTCAGCCGAATTTCTCCGTTGCCGTAAACCTCTGCTAGACTAGCAATTTCAAACATATCTTGGGCATACAACCGACCCACAGGAATATGCAAGCCTACGTAATTTAATCCAGACTGCTTTTGTTTATATACTCCAACGTGGTCACGTTTTTCCCAATCAATTTCGTCTTTGGGGGTTGCGGGTAACAATGATTTACCTAAACGCTGTTCCACTTCAGAGCGAAATTTATCTACACCCCATTCATCAAGTAGCCACATCAAGCGAGATTTCAGACGATTGGCGCGTAAACCATTGTCACGATAAACTTCCAAAACCGCTCTACATACAGCCACTACCTCCTCTGGAGATACCCAAGCATTCAAAGGAATCGCCGCTTCACAACGCTTGGCAGAGAAAAACCCACCCACAAGGATGTTAAATCCAAAAATAGCTTCTTCCCCACTCCCAACTCCCAACTCCCCACTCCCTTCCTTAAAAGCTGGAACAAAGGCTAAATCATTGATTTCCGCGTGAACTGAATTGTCTCGTCCCCCGGCGATCGCAATGTTAAATTTCCGTGGTAGGTTGGTAAACTCTGGATTGCCTTGACCTTTGTTGGTAAGCATATCCTGAATTTGCTGCACCACTTCTCTGGTGTCGTACAACTCATCAGCGTCCAACCCGGCTACAGGGTCACCTGTGATATTACGGACGTTATCCATCCCTGATTGCACACTGGTTAAACCAACAGCATGAAATCTATTAAAGATATCTGGTAAGTCTTCAATTCTGATCCCCCGCAGTTGAATGTTTTGTCTGGTAGTAATATCAGCACTGCCATCATCTCCGTAGCGCTGCACTACTGACGCTAAAACACGCATTTGATTGCTGTTGAGAATACCGTTAGGTATCCGCATCCGCATCATAAATTTGCCTGGGGTAACTGGGCGAAAAAAGACACCCACCCATTTGAGGCGATGATCTCGGTCAGTTGCATCCATTGCTTCCCATCCGAGATGGGCAAATTTGGCTATTTCCTCCTTGACAGCAAGTCCATCTTTTTCGGCTTTCAATTTCTCAAATTTATTGAGATTAACTTTAGTAGTTTCTGCTGTGACTGTCATAAACTGACTCTCATTGCAAGTGGCTGATACGTTGTAAGAACCTCAAAAATCAATTGCCCAATCTCAGATAACCCATAATCTTTTAAAATCTGAATTACGAGTTGGTGTTTCTACAAGGTCTAGCGAAGAAAAACTGAATATTTGTTTGTGGCTAATTTTTCGTACTCAAGAGTATTGCTAGGTGGCTAATCTGCTACTTGATGACCGACAAGATACCTTTGTGATGCTGAACGTGACTTCGTAATTAATTTGGGGAAATTTGTAGTCTTTTACATTTGGATAATTTGTCAAGCAAGTTTGGTTACTGTTTATGTAACGATTTCGATACTTATCAGGTTAAGGTGAGATTTTTGATAAAATCGTATAAATTGCTACGATTTTCGGAAATAATTGTTAAAAACGTATCGGTTGAATGCAATTTCTGCATTAAAGTCTTTTTTAATCTCAAAATAACCGTCAATACACCCCGACTTGATTTTTTCCGTAAATCGCCAGATAGACAGTCAGTGTTAAGCGCTGTATTTTTTAGTAGCAATAATGACCAAAAAACTACTGATTAATAAATTATTAAAAAGTTTAATAGTATGACATGATTTATAAATAAGTATTATTTCTTAGTCATATGATGGCAGATCAATTTCCCTGGCTAACCACAATTGTCCTGCTACCATTCATTGCTGCTCTGGTTATCCCTTTGCTACCCGATAAAGACGGCAAGTGGATACGATGGTATGCACTGGGTGTAAGTGTTGCAGACTTAATTTTGATGTGCTATGCCTTTTGGCAACATTACGATGCCAGCAATGCGACTTTTCAACTAGAAGAAAATTATGTATGGATGCCGCAGTTGGGTCTGAACTGGGCAGTTGCTGTAGATGGGTTATCAGTTCCGTTTGTACTTTTAGCCGGACTGGTGACGACACTGGCGATTTTTTCAGCTTGGCAAGTTGATCGCAGACCCCGTTTATTCTATTTTCTGATGCTAGTGCTGTATTCGGCGCAGGTAGGGGTATTTGTCGCCAAAGACTTACTGCTATTTTTCATTATGTGGGAAGTAGAGCTAATTCCCGTATACCTACTCATCTGCATTTGGGGTGGGCAAAAGCGTCGCTATGCGGCTACAAAATTCTTGCTGTATACGGCTGCGGCTTCTATATTTATTCTGGTAGCAGCACTGGCAATGGCGCTCTACGGTGGCGGTAATATGACTTTTGATTTAGTCGATCTAGGACTAAAAGATTACCCGCTGAATTTAGAATTGCTGCTATATGCAGGATTGCTGATTGCCTTTGGTGTCAAGTTGGCTGTGTTCCCCATGCATACTTGGTTGCCTGATGCACACGGAGAAGCTTCGTCTCCAGTATCGATGATCCTAGCAGGTGTGCTATTGAAAATGGGTGGATACGGACTAATTCGCCTAAATCTGGGAATCCTTTCCGATGCACATATTTATTTTGCACCAGTTCTAGCTATTTTGGGGGTTGTCAACATTATCTATGGTGCGTTGAACTCCCTCGCCCAATCGAATATGAAGCGTCGGCTGGCTTATTCGTCAATTTCTCACATGGGATTCGTACTGCTGGGTATTGCGTCATTTACCGATTTGGGTATTAGTGGCGCTATGTTGCAGATGATTTCCCACGGTTTAATCGCGTCGGTGCTATTTTTCTTAGCAGGTGTAACCTACGATCGCACTCGCACGATGATCATGGATGATATGGGCGGGATTGGTCAAGTAATGCCCAAAGTATTCGCACTATTTACCATAGGCGCCATGGCATCGCTGGCTCTCCCAGGTATGAGCGGCTTTGTAGGCGAACTTTCGGTTTTTGTGGGGATAACTACCAGCGATGTCTACAGTTCAGCCTTCTGCATTGTGACTGTCTTCCTGGCAGCCGTGGGAATTATTCTCACGCCAATTTACCTGCTTAACCTGCTGCGAAAGGTATTCTACGGGACTAGTGCATCACTGGTGTGCGACGTGAATAATGCCGCTTTAGAGAATCAGGAAGATGAGGGAACAGCTTGTTTTGGTACTGACTGTCTGCTGCCGGATCAGACCATTTATAGTGATGCTAGACCGCGTGAAGTGTTTATCGCTGCCTGTTTTTTAGTGTTGATTATCGGTATCGGGTTTTATCCCAAGCTGGCTATGCAAATGTACGACGTCAAGACTGTGGCGATAAATGCTCAGGTTCGTCAATCTCTGATCATCGTCTCGCAAACAAATCCCCACATCTATGCCCAGGGATTGTTTGTTCCTACCATTCCCACATCTGAAGTAGCGCCTGTTTTGGGAGTTGTTGAGTAACTTTCTTGACCTGCTAAGATAATGCTCTATCAGTATTACAGAGAATTTTCAGAATTATGAAACGTCGTGAGTTCATTAATTGGGTAGGTTTAGCAGGAATATCTAGTAGCCTACCCATAGCGATCGCAGCTTGTACTTCTGAAACTGCATCTGGAGATTGGCAAACAGTGGGGACTGTGGCCGATTTAGATCAGAATGGTGAATTACTGGTGAAAAACTGGCCTAATGTCAACGTTTTAGTAGTTGGTACATCTCAAAGCGAAAATCTGATTGCTGTTGATCCCACTTGTACACATGCGGGTTGTACAGTGACATGGCAAGCTGAAGCCAAAAATTTCAACTGTCGTTGTCATGGTTCTGAATTTGGGGTTGATGGTAGTGTACAAAGAGGCCCTGCTACAGAACCTCTCAAAACTTACACCGCTAAAATTGAGAATGATTCAGTTTTAGTTCAGTCAAATAAGATATAGAGGTTAGTACCGCTGCGCGGAAGTCAAAAGTCAAAAGTCAAAAGTCAAAAGGCTTATCAAACAGGCTCTTTGAAAATTTCAAATGGTATGCCTATTTACGCCGTGCTGTACTAGAGAGGAAGAAGCAGATGGGAATACTTTGGGCTGGTGCTACAGTCCCCCATTGCCTCTTATCCCCACAGGGCCCCGAGTTCCCCAATCCCCAGTCCCCATCGTGAACAATATCAACCAGCTTTTGGTGCAAGCACAGTCAGCAAAGGATACGGCTGATTGGACATCACTGATTCAATATCTGCAACAGTTGATTTTGACAGAAGCCTCAACCAATCCAGAGATAGTTAAAAATCAAGAGCATCTCCTAGAATTAGCACTTGCGGTTTTACAAGTAGGAGACTTTCAGCAACGTTGGGATATTACAAAGGTGTTGACTCAGTTGGGAAATATTGCCATACCCCCGTTAATTGACATCTTAAAAGATGAAGAAGCCGAAGAAGAATTACGCTGGTATGCAGCCCGAATTTTAGGTGAGTTTCAACACCCAGATGCTATAGTCAATTTAGTGGAATTACTGAAAACTACCGAAAATGAAGAACTCAAAGTAATCGCTGCAACAGCAATAGGGCAAATGGGTACTGTGGCAATTACAGCACTCACTGAACTCCTACAAGATGAATATACCAGACTTTTGGCAGTGCGATCGCTTGCTTATATTGGCAGTCAAGAAATTATCCCTCCGCTATTAAGTGTGGTAGAAGATTCACAAGTAGTTGTCCGCACCACTGCTATAGAAGCCCTCAGCAGCTTTCATGATCAGCGCATACCACCAATACTATTAAATGCCTTAGATGATGTAGCCGCTACCGTCAGACGTGCAGCAGTGCTGGGTTTAGGTTTCCGCGCTGATTTATGTACAGAATTAGATTTAGTCACTAGATTACAACCTAGATTGTATGATTTGCATCTTGAGGTTTGTCGTGCAGCTGCCATCGCTCTGTCTCGCATGGGTACAGATGAAGCATCTCACCAATTATTTCAGGTGCTTGTATCGCCTAATACACCCTTGCAGCTACAATTAGAAATTATTCGAGGTTTAATGTGGTGTGAGACATTATCTGGTTTGGAGTATTTGCACCAAGCATTTAATCGCACTACATCAGAAACACTATGGCAGGAAATTATTACAGTTTTAGGACAAATACAAAAACCGCAATTAACGACACCAGCCGCAGAAATTTTATTAAAAGTCCTGCAATCTCAACATCCAGCCACCAAAATTGCCAGTATTAAAAGTGCGATCGCTCTAGCTTTGGGACAGTTAGGTAATCAACAAGCTACTGAGTCATTAATTTTACTTTTAGCCGATACCAATCCCATAGTCAGACTCCGGGCGATCGCGTCTTTGAAAAAACTAGCTGGAGAGGATGCATATCAACAATTACAGCAATTAGCTAACGACACCAAAATCACCCCAGATTTGCAACAAGGAATAGCGATCGCTTTAGCTGAGTGGTAACGATAAGATTGTAAGTAAGATCATTGTAGAAATTTGGTAATTATGACTGAATTACTAGAAAAGGTAATTGCTAAATTAAAAACTTTACCTGCAAAGGAACAGGATGCGATCGCTAAAATGATTTTGGCAGAACTTGAAGATGAAATCAGATGGGATGAAGCATTTGCCAGTTCTCAAGACAGTTTAGCGCAACTTGCAGCCGAAGCTCTAGCTGAATACCAAGCAGGGAAAACCCAAGAGCTAGATCCAGAAAAACTGTGAAGTCACGCACAACAGCCCGATTTCGTAAAGCATTTGCGGTTCTACCTGAAGCGGTTCAGCAGCAAACACGCAAAGCATATCGTCAATTTAAACAAGACCCTGAACACCCTAGTCTACGCTTCAAAAAAGTACATCCACAATTACCAATTTACTCTGCTCGGATTAGCAGAATTTATCGAGCAGTGGGCTTATTAGAAGGTGATACAGTCATTTGGTTTTGGGTGGGGTCACACGCTGAGTATGATATGTTACTGTCTCAATTATAGTGAATAATAGCGATCGCTTTAGCTGAATGGTAAAAATCATCAAGTATAAACACAACAGCACAATTGCATTATTATGTCAGAGAATCAAGTTTATTCTTCTGGCTCGCTATCAATAAAATTCACTTTTTCATAAATTTCCGGTAGGGAGATTTGCAAATCAACCGTGTTGAGTGATAAGGTAGCAGCTTCGCCTTCTAATTCTGTAAACAACCATTGATCAGTCGCAGTTTTGACATATTGCATCACACGATATTGATATTGATCAATTAAAATGTATTCCTGAAACTCTGGAATAGAGCGATAAGAATGAAACTTGTCTCCTTGGTCATAATTTTTCGTAGATTTAGATAGAACTTCTACAATTAATGATGGATTCGTGACAGTGGTGGTATTAGTCCCAGCGTAAACTGGTTTACCCTTAATTACCATGACATCAGGATAGGTATACTGCTGATAACGGGGAAGCCACAACCGCACATCAGCAATATAAATCTCGTAATCTTGACCCCGCAAAGCATATCTTAAGTAGGCGTAAAAATTACCGGCTATTTTATTATGATTGGTAGTGCCACCTGTCATGGGAATGATTTCTCCATTGCGGTATTCGCTTCTAAATTCGGCTTTTTCTTCTAGTTCTAGATATTCTTCGGGGGTGTAATAACGTTTTTGAGTTGCGGTTTGCATAACAGTCTTCACCTATAGAAGTCCTAGATAGTTAGATTTTATCAAGGTTATTTCAACATCTACTTGCTAGTCGTCGTATTCCAGTGCATTACAGAGTAGAAGATTTTGAGCAGGATATTCAAAACCTGCGAGATATGGGTAGATTGTGATTATTAGGAATTATTCTGTATTCTCTCAAGCATTGCCCTTACCTGTTCAGCGTTGGGTGATTTTAACTTCTGCAAAATCTCTAAAGCTGGTTGCAAATAGGATATAGCTTGGGCGTATTCACCCTGTTGTTCTGCTAAATGTCCTAACCACCATAAAGTCATCGCTTTACCATGAACATTACCAATGCGTTCTTTAATTGCTAAAGATTGCTGAAACAGATTAATCGCTTGTTCTACTTCTCCTTGCTGGGCGTAGATACCTGCTAATTGGTGCAACGTCGCGGCTTCACCTTGGACATCGCCTATGCGTTTTTTGATATCCAAAGACTGATTGTAGAGTGCGATCGCTTGTTGTACTTCTCCTTGCTGGGCGTAGATACCTGCTAAAGAGTGCAACGTCGCGGCTTCACCTTGGACATTGCCTATGCGTTTTTCGATATCCAAAGACTGATTGTAGAGTGCGATCGCTTGTTGTACTTCTCCTTGCTGGGCGTGAACAGTTGCCAAGTTGTGAATAATTGAGGCTTTTTCCTTTTCTTCCTCTGAAGGACATAAATCTAAAGCCTTTTGATAATGCTGAAGACAGTCTTCAATATCGCCAAGTTCATCTTCAGCACTGGCAAGGCTGTGAAATATACGATAATCTTCAGCAACATCTAAAGTAGAACGACAAATATTAACAACTTCTCGATATCTGCTTTTTTTATTCCAAGCAGGTGCTAATGCTTGATTAATTTTCGCCGCAATTTCTTTTTCTTTCCCCAACAAAGCCAATCGATGAATTTCTAGCCTTTGCGCTTCCGTGGAAGTTTCCGCCTCCTCCCACCACAGACGATATAAAACCCGCGCCGCTTGCGGATACAACTCCTCACCTGCAAACTTTAACAATGGTTCTAAAATCCGGGGAACCCGATACAGCACCTCTCCTCCATTTACCGTGACTTCTTCTAATAAACCCAAACTCACCGACGGTTTTAAATAACCTTCCCAACCAGAAATATCACCACAAATTGCAGAAATCGCCGCCTTGGGAACTGGTAACTCATACACCAACAACTTCCCCAACATTTTCCGCAAACCTGGCTTTTGTAACTTCAGCAATTCTTCCGCTAAGATATTCTCTCGAAATCTCTCTTCCTCCCCCTGCATCTTTTGCAAAATCGCCTCTACTCCCTGCACTTGCAAAGTAGAGTCTTGTAAAATCTGATTTAACCATTCCAACAACCGAGGATTACCATCTGCTACTGTCTTGGCGTGTTCTTGCAACTCGGCATCAATCCCCAACACCCCATTAAAAGCATTCAGCCTGCTATACTTCTTTGTTAAGTCTGCATCTCGCAACGCCGCCAAATTTTCTCGATGCAAACGCTGATTTAATTCCGACAGTACAAAATCATAGCGACTGGTAATAATCACCTTATGGGGAAGTCGGCAATTCTGTACTGCTTTTAACAACGCCAGCAGCACATCTACAACTTGCGGCTGTAACACCCACACCCCATCACCACGCAATTCTAAATTCGCTTCAAAGTCATCCAACACCAGAGCAAAACGCTGTTCTTTACTATTCAAACCTGACTGAAAAAACTTAGTGAGTTGCTGCATCAGGGGTAAATTCCCGTTGAGAATTTCTAACCCCTGTTCTGATGTACATTGTTCAGCTAAGACTTTTCGCAACTTATCTGCATCTAATCCCCGATAAATCACCAACCTGTCATAGCCAAGCATCCTTTCCAATAGCCGCGCCGTCAGGGTACTTTTACCCACACCCCCCAAGCCATGAATCAGCAACCCTAAATGATTGCGAATCCCTTTCAAACAACGCTGCAAATATCGCCGCCTCCCCACAAACTCGGCTGCTGTGGCTACCCTCACCTGTTGCGTCAGGGGATCTAAAAACTGTTCATAAGCTGTTTCTACTAGGGGTGGTGGGACATCTCCCCAGGTTTCCACAAATGCACCAGGACATTCTCCACGCACATATAACCGCAACAAGTGCCAATCTTTAACTTTTTGTTGAAATAAATACTGATAGGTACTAGCCAATGCTTCGGCTAATTGATATCCTGCTGCCAACTTCCCATATAAATGTGCGGCGGCGGTTGTCGCTGTCCCATCTTCCACCGGACGACCCCAACCTAACACAGCCCTAGCACCTTGAGCAATTAACGCCTCAGCCATTGAAGGTACAGCACCATTCTCGGCGGCTTCTCCGGTACGACAGCCAGACAAAAACACTAATTTAGGAAAGCGAAACCGGAAAACGCCCGCTAATTCGGCGGCGGTGGTGTCCTGACGTTCTCCCGTTTCCGTCTCGGTAATAAAATAAGGCGTGTAAGGTGATTCACGGATAATCGAAGCGTGTCCCGTCAGGTGAAATACATCAAAACTATCAATATACCGACTCCATACCTTTCCCAATTCAGCCACACAGCCGCTTTCTTCCACCCGCAAATCTAAACCCATATCTTGGGTATCAGCTAAAATTCGCGCCTCTTCCCCTTCAAAATCTAACTTGGGTGTGACATCTTCTGGGTCTGTTGCCATAAACAATACTCGCAATTGTCGCGCTTCTACGGTGAAAGATTCAGTGCTTCCCTCCACCCAGCGCACAGGCAAAACTACCGGATTTACCCGATTTACCAAAAAACCTTGATCATCATGTAGCACTTCCCAAGGTAGATGAGCTTATTCCCTAGTATCAATGGCAACTACCAAACCTTCACCGCGACAATTATTAATAGCACGACTCAACCACCTACCATCCCCATCTAGCCAATAAAATAACTGCCGCCCCATTCCTGGTAAATTAGGCAGCAGATTATAATATTCACGTTGTCCGAATCTCAATAAATCGGCAATTTCCGCCAAGTAGAGAGTACGAGATTCATAGTGTTTTTGCTGTGGTAGCCAGTAACGTAATTCAACCGTTTCTTGTTGAACTTCCTGGAGTTGGAGGCGGATAGTTTGCACTATGCTTAACCAAGAGATTTGAGGATTTGGGTAATTTCATCTATAGTAGCTTCTTCCAAAAAAATCCGACTTCCAGTGTCAGGATTGACGATAATCACCTCAAATTTTTGATTAGGCTGTTTTTGCTGCCATTCTTGATACCATTTGCGGATTTGCTCGGCTAAGGCTACGGTTCCGCCGACAATCCCGACAATAGTAGCTATAGCGGCTAGTGTTCCTTCTCTTTGGGTAGGAACTTCGTAATCTCCTGATATTCCTTCAATTTCCAGTAAAGCTGCTGCGGCTTGGGGTGCGTCTGCGCTTTCAATGGCAATTTGTATTTTTGACATTAAATTTAGTGGTAATTTTACTTAGATTAATCATCCCATATTCCGGGCGGGCAAGACTTGTACTGAGCAGTTCGGCAGGTGGCACAGTGAGCTTGTCGAACTGCCGTATCACTTACCGTAAAGCCCTGAAGGGCATAGCTGCTTCAGTTAAGGCTAAAAACTACAATTAGTGGTAGGTTGGGGAGCCAGTGCGATCTTGGGGAGCCAGTCCGTTGGGCGGCTATGCCGACTTGTAGGAACTGGCGTGGTTTCCCCCATGAGCAACTGGCGTTTGACTTCAGGAAACCCAACATCCTCAAGACTTTGTTGGGTTGCGCTATCGCTTAACCCAACCTACTTTTTTTCTTAAGTGAACCGTATTGCCTTATACCCTTGCGTTCGCGGAGCGTGACCGCTTCGGTCTTATACTTCGCTTCACTCCGTTACACTCGTAATGACATACCTGTAAGTTTTCCTACCTACTTACTTACAGCAATTAGCTAACGACACCAAAATTACCCTAGATTTGCAACAAGGAATAGCGATCGCTTTAGCTGAGGGATAAATTTTCAGCAACCCCTAAGTAATCAATAAAATGATTGTTCAGTGACGTTACTTTTGGTAGATTATTTCTTGATTAAGACGTATCTACACAAAGGCATATATTTGATGACAGTATCAGAAAACAAAGCGATCGCCCAACAGTTCTGTGAACAAATATGGGGTAAGGGATATTTAGCAGCAGTAGACGAATTTACAAGCAATGATTTTCAGGCTTATTACTCCATATTTCCTCAGGCGCTGGATAGAGAAGCCTTGAAAGCATGGTTTGGAGACATCCACACAGCATTCTCTGATCTGGAATTTAAAATCACGGATATCATTGGCGAAGCAGACAAAGTTGTCATTTCCTGGACTGTTCAAGGTGTGAACGCAGGACGGATAACATTCCTCAATCTCCCTCCCACAATGAAGTTAATCAAATGGACAGGGATGACCATTTATCGACTGTCTGAAGGCAAGATAGTAGAAGAAAAAGGAGAGGAGGATGCACTAAGTGTGATGCAGCAACTAGGTTTAATTAAAAATAGCCCTTAACCAATTGCGTCCCTTATTTGGGACATTTTCAAAGGGGACTTTAACAGTAAAATTACTACCTATTTTAAATTGACTGTCTACTTCTATACTGCCTTGGTGTGAGTTAACAATAGCTTGGGCTATAGCTAATCCTAAACCTGAACCGCCAGTACTGCGAGAGCGATCGCTATTAACTCGATAAAAGCGATCAAAAATCCGCGGAATCTCGGCTGAGGGAATCCCAATACCTGTATCTTGTACTTGAATGATTGCTTGTGAATCGTTGCAGTCTAAATAAACGGTGACTTCGCCGCCTGCTGGTGTATATTGAATGGCGTTGACAATTAAATTTGCAAACAAGCGATATAGTTGGTCTTCGTTACCGATAATGGTTATAGGTTGAGATACTTTGGCTACTGTGGTGAGTTGGATATTAGAGGCGATCGCTAAAGCTGCAAATTCTTCAATTAAGTCGTTAATAATATCATTCAAACAACAAAGATGAGGTTGTAGCGGTAAAGATTGACGATTTAAACGAGTCAACAATAATAAGTCTGCAACCAATGTTGTTAATCGCTGATTTTGTCGTTGGATGGTTTGCAAAATATCTCGCGTTTCTTGTTCATCTAATTCAGCTAATAACAGCGCAGATTCTACAGTGGCTTGGGTTGCGGCTAACGGTGTCCGTAATTCATGTGCAGCATCGGCTGTAAATTGTTGCACTTGTTGATATGAAAAATAAATTGGTTGCATAGCTAACCCAGCTAACCACCAACTAGCAAACCCCACAAAACCCATTGCTATTGGTAATCCCAAAGCCAAAGTCAGCTGCATAGCTTGAAGATAATTATGCAAGTCTTCCAAACTCCGCCCGACTTGAATATAACCCCAATTACGATTATCTAGGGTATGTAAATCAAAGGAAATTTGCTGATAAACAATACCTTGATTATCTGTTAAAATTTGCCAAGTCTCCTGATTCAACTCTGAGGATAAACCCTGTGGATAAGCGCCCGCTATAGCAAACAAAGCGCCTGAAGTATCAAAAAACCGCACATAATAATTACTTTGATTAATAGCAGTTAAAACATGACGCTGAGAACTCACCGATATTTGAGTACAACTTTGACCAACTACACAAATATTAGGTAAAAGCTGTTGTATCACAGGTTCTAATATTCCTGGTTTTTGTAGCTTCAATTCAATACTATCGTGCAGAGTTCCCGCCACAGACTGCAATTCCCGATTTAAAGTCACCCATTGAATCCGAGAAATCACCCGATAAATCCCATATCCACCTTAACGGGTGACAAGGCAGTTGAAGATGAGATGTGGCAACAATTTGAGAAAA